>NZ_JBMPOW010000012.1:0-189230 GCF_049340205.1 Undibacterium sp. Ji49W
GCCAAATCCAATCCAATTACGGTAATCTTTTCCATGACGCTTCCCTTCTGTTAAGTAGTTTGTCGAAACTCTACTTTGGCACATCACGATGCCGTTTGGGAGGGAGGCGTCCATTTCATTACCCTACTCCGTAGCAATTTAACGTTTTTCGTAGGGTGCGCCACGCGCACCGATCAAGCAATATCCGCATCAAAAACGTGTCTTCAAAACCCCATCATCCAACAAGGATGCTTCAAGGATTCACCACCTTGCACGTCGCCCCTTTTCCGACATCGCCAACTGTCACCCCAAACACTGCCTGCATGCCGCACTGTGACCCGAACATGCGTTCCTGGTCGTGGCCAACACCGTTCACTTCCAGATAGCGGTGCATGGACATCACCGGCGGAACGGCAACCGGCAATGACAAAGCCGGGTTGGTTGTTGCACCAGCTTTGGGTTCGGCCTTTGCCTGCACCTTGATGTTGACCTGTGCAGCCAGTTGCGTATCAAGCATGGCTTCGTAACGCCAGTAGCCGCGTGCACGCTCCAGGCGATTGGGGCCTTCTGCTTCGGCACCGCAGGATTTATCCAGCACGCGGTGATTCGGGTCATTGTCGCTGGTACCAGCCAGGTAAGTGACCTGACGTTTCTGATAGCGCCGGTACAGCTCATCACCACTCATCTTGTTGGCATACGCCACCATATGCTGCATGCCATAGCGGTAATCATCATAATTGGCGCACAGGGTGGTGTCATACGGGGCAAACCCCTTGGCACCGGGACGGTCCGGCGTGAAGTACAGATACGAAGACGGATTCGCCACCACATATTGCACATCCAGCCCCTGACTGCGCAAGCGGTCGTCGACATGATTGAGCACAGCATAACGATGTATCAATTGCGCGCCACCGGAATGACCGGCAAAGGTGATCTTGCTGACCAGCGGAAAACGTTTTTTGTCAGCCACCATCAGCGCCAGGTCATCCATCACACGCAAGGAACTTAAATCGGCTGGCACACCTGCGCCAGGCAGCGCCGCATCACCACCGGTCCAACCCTGCACGGTCCATACCGGCATGCCGGTAAAACCTTTGTCTGCATCCGGTGTACCAGGGAAATTGGGGGCGATAACCAACACATCCTGCCCAGACCTGCCAGCCGCTTTCAGCAAGCTCATGGCAGCGGCATAATAGTCATCGCCATTACGTTGTATGCCATGCTGGACGAAAATCACTTCGCGGATTTTGCTGTTATCTTTGTCGCCATCTGTCACCATATCGTGATTGGCATAGACAGGGAAATCATAGCCCACCAGATGCACGCGCTGCCAGGCTGGTGCGCTGGTGGTTTCTGCGGCAAGGGTGGCCGTGCTGGCGATGCAGCCTGCGGCGGTCAATAGCAAGGTGCTGAAGGTGTGTTTAAACGGGTGCATGGTGGTTCCTTTTATCATCTCATAACTTATTTGGAGATGATAACACCGTGGGCTTAAGCAGGCAGTTATGCCGGAACGATGCCGACTATCAAGCGCATCTGCTACATGAGGATACGGGTTTAACACCCATTTTAATCTTGTCCTTGCCGGGAAAATATCTTGATTTTCACAAATGATGCTAAAAAGGTGCTTCGTGACTGGATGTGCAGCCAGCGTTTAAATCTCCTTATAATCTTTTCTCGCTTTCTCATATCCCCCCTGTAACACATCACGTTCATCGTCACTTTCGTCGTCGCTGGTGTCGACATTGTCATCCTCAATTTGCACTGCTTTTTTCGAATCAACAGTCGGTATGATCTCATTGTCATAGTTGTGTATTGCGGTGGATTTACCGACTTGCGTATCTATTCTTTTGAGCAGATTGGTTCCTTCTTTCCTTACTTTCTTTGCATTACTTCCCTCTTCCACACTATCGGGCCAATCGACGCTGTAGTAAATGGGAATATCACTATCGAATAGCGAGCCATCACCCAACTTTTTATCACCTCGGCAATTATGATTGTCTTTTCCGCAGGCCTCTCTTTCTGTGTAAACCCATTTCACTAACGCCGAGTTGTTTTTCAATAAGTATTTGATGACGTTAATGATGGCTCCTTCAGAATGAGATGTTGCGTCTTTACTGCTGCGTGTGATGTAAACAGTTGTTTTATTATTTGTTAAACGATTGGTGAGTACAACTTTGGCAGTTGCATAGTTATACCCGCTGTACTTACTCTTGACATGTCGTGCCTTCCTTTCACTTCGAACAAAGCGAGCTTTGCTGCTTCCATACCTGACACGTATTTGTCTCGGACTTTGAAGACGATATCCACCAGGACCGTTGGCGGAACCCACCTTGCGTTTTTTTACGCCACTCGTAACCGGGCCAGGTTTGTTTTTTAATTTCGTGTAATGCCCTTTCCTGCCCGGAGTTAAATATTGCAGATCGACTTCACTCTCTTGGGTTGCCGTTATTCCACCTGTGTTTTCTCTGTTGTAGTAAATCAGCGCTTCTTTCAAAGTTAGTTGTGCTACTGCACCTCTCCCCTGCAACACGCTGCGCATTTGCAAATGTGCTCTCAATAACTGGACCGGATTCTGGCCCGGCAATTTGTTAAGGCCTGTTGCCTGCGCCACACTTGCCCCCTCGGCGATTGCCTTCGCCCCCATCACATCCGCTTCAGCTTCCAGACCCACATCATCATTCACAGCCACGCCCTGCTTCATTTGCATGGTGGGCCTGACACGCCCTTGGGCCTGTTGCACGACATGCCAGGCTTCATGCGGCACATGCTGCTCTTGCCCGGGTGCCACATGGATCTCGCTGCCTTGTGCATAGGCATGGGCGTTCAGTTGCGCTGGTTTGCCGGAGTTGTAGTTGACCTTGACATGGTCCATGCTCATGCCGGACAGGGATTCTATGCCCGCCTTGAGTTGATTTGGCAAGCCCGTGTTGTTGGGTTTGGGATCAGCCTGCCCGGCCAATTGGGCAGTGCGCTGACTTGCAGGTTTTGTTTGGAGAGCTTCATCATCTTCCGCTCTTTGTAACAGCGGCTTATGCATCATGGCCTGTAGCGCCTTGAGCTGCATTGCACTCGGGCTGTTTTGCATCATCTGGCCATACGCCTTCAACTGCCTGGCTTGGGGGCTATTATTGCCTATGTCTTGCAACTGCCTTTGCGCGATGGCTTGCGAGCGATGATCGATAAGCCTGGCGCTGATGCCGCCAGCACTTTCTTGCGATAACTGTGCGGTGTTTCGCTGACCACGACTGCCTTCAGGTGCATTGGACGTATTGCCCGTCGTGCTAGTGGCATTTTTGCGATTTTGGTGAATATGTTCAGGCATGGCATCCCATTTTCAGTTAATTCATCTCACACAGCCAATTTACGCATTAGAAATGACAATTTTTTAACTATTCTAACTGAAAAAATACGCCACATGAATGGCAAAACCAAAGAGTATTCCCCAAATAAGGACAACCATTGTTTACGGCAGCACGCAATTACCGGGACACGAACTCATATTCAATATCCACCACATGCCCCTTGAAATAGGGCGCTGGCCCGCCTGGCAGTTCCCATTCGACTTCACCCAGAACCGGCACGCGCATGCCGGCACGCAATTCGTAACTGCTGATACGACATAGCCAGGCCGCCGATTCGGTGGCGGTTCGTGGCCGGGATGCTGCCCACACCGTCGCGATAAGACCATCTGTCCCGAATCTGAAATCAAGCGATACCGTAGTGGTGCCGTCGCTCAGCGTCGCCCGTGCGGAACTGTCATCAATACTATCCCATCGCACACCCTGGCTGGGCAGCAGTGCCGTTGGGTACCATGCCGCCTCGGCCAGATAACGCATTAGTTCGCCACGTGCCGATGCTGCGGTATCACGCACGTCTGCCACGGTGACTAGTCCAAGTACAGCAGCGCGCAGGGACCCGGCGCCAAGCAGATAGCTGTCATGAACCCAGACATCAACACCGGGGGCCATTCTGATGCGCGCATCCCAGTCAAAGCCTGGCGGCTGCATTGTCACAAACTGGCTTGCATGAAAAGGCTGCCAGATGTTCTTCTTTTCATTCAGCCGGAACTGTCCTTGCTGTGAAAAGCGAACCGTGGCGACCATCGCCTGCCCTGCCTGCAATGCAGTTTCAAAGTAACGCTTTACCGGTGTGGGAAGCACTTCAATTTCGCCGGGATCATAGAACTTACGAGGCAATGGCAAGCAGGCGGCCTGCATCGTCTCACGCCGGACAAGGCTTGCGCGCTGCCAACGCCGACGGCCCAGCAACACTGCTACTGCTGTAGCGGCCACAAGCGAGACCACAGCAACCAGGAAATAAGCCAAGGCCATCGTCACGTCAAACCCCTATCAAACCCCTGCCAGTTGCGCATCCACACCACGGCGTGGCGCTGGGCCTACGGGTGGTGCAAAACCGACACGCGCCCACATCTGTACCGTACTGTCGGGCTGCGGCACATTCAGCAGGTTGCGGATAGCGGCATAGGGCCTGGCCTGTTCCGGGTATTCCTGCAAAGCCTGCGACAGCGGCTGCAGCGCGATACCGGCAGCGGTGGCAGCAAGCTGTACCCTGGCATAAGCGCGACCTGCGTTGACCTGAGTCAGGCGGTCATTGCCATTGCTGACCATCCAAAGAAAGCCTGGCGTTGACTCCAGCCTGGCATTAAAGTCCTTGATCTGACTGGTGGTTGCATAGTCATCTGGCGCAGGTGGCTTGCTGCGGTCGAACAAACCTAGCTGGCTCATCAACAACGGGAATCGATCCAGCACGAACAAGCCATCGCGGTGTTGCGCTATTTCGGCACTGCCAACGCGCAGCACTTTATAGGTTTCCATGACCACGCGCGGCGTGCTCAGTTCTATGCGCCATGCTTCGGCAGCTATGGCACGGTGGCGCTGCAACACATTGGGCTGATCCAGGCCGACAAATCCAAAGCGCAGGGCATGTGGCTTCACGCTGTCTGACATGGCCCGCCAGGCCTCTGATGGCACCCGGTGTGCAGGCTCGTAAGCGCTGCGGTTAGTACGACGCTTCAGTATTTCGGTGAACAATGGGTCTCTGGTAACGCTGGAATCAGCCACCAGGCGAATACGTGCAACAGGCCGCTGATCAATCGTGGATGGGCTAAAGGGGCCTTCTGGAAACAATTCCATATCGGCCCGCAGGCCACGTTCACGTGCCGCCAGGTCCAGCAATTCAAGGAATGTGCCGTGGCTCATCATGATCTGTCGCGAGTACGGGTCAGTTTCTGACAACAAACGGGTAAGATCACAGCGCAGCAGGATCTCGCCCGGCGTGTGCAAATCCACCAGCCATGATTGCAGATTATGCGAATGTGGAGCCAGGATGGCATAGCCGAGTAGCCAACGCCTGACGTCAGTTTCATGCCCGGGGCCATTCCATGGTGCTACGGCGGCCTCAGGCATAAGCTGCGTGCATCCTGCTGATGTCAGCGACGCAGCGACAATGACACCGCCGCCAGCTACACGAATGAATTTACGGCGATCCATTATGACGATCCATTGACGACTCCCTTGGGGTACTTGTGTTTCGGCCCTGCTTCATTCAGCCATTTTACTCCTTGCGTGGCCCAGCTTCTGTGCGCAGACACACGAAGCATGAATCGATTGCGGGCGTTTGGAGCGACAATTTCCATACCGGGCTATCTGGTTTAAAGGAATAAAGCCAGTCACGCATGGCAGGCATGGCAGACATGTAGCAATAACCTGGCGAGCTACCCAAGCTACATCTCACTCAAAATTCCCATCGGTTGATGTGGACAAGGCACTCCACTGCTCCAGTTCCTGGCGGCGTTTTTCTGTATTGTCACGCAACAGGGTGATCGCGTCTGAACCGGCAGCAAAATGCAGTGGTGGCGCAGGCAACTTGCTGATGGCCAGCAAGGCGGCGCCCAGTTTGTCAGGGTCACCAGCCTGACGGTGGTTGTAGCTGTCATAGGTTTCGCGCGCACTGAGGTTGTTGCTGCCGTTATTGCTTGCATAATCAGCGATGCTTTTCTGGCCGTAACGTACCGAACTCTGATCCAGAAAATCGGTACGGAAAAAGCCTGGTTCCACGATCGTGACGTGAATGCCAAAACGCGCCACTTCCAGTGCCAGTGATTCTGAAAACCCTACAATCGCAAATTTGCTGGCGCAATAGACCGATGCACCGTCAAACCCGACGACCCCGCCTATGGACGACAGGTTGAAGATATGCCCACGCCTTTGTTCGCGCATGACAGGCAAGACAGCACGCGCCATGTTCATGCTGCCAAAGACATTGGTATCAAACTGCTGACGGATATCGACCGCGTCAATTTCTTCAAACAAACCCAGTTGCCCATAACCAGCGTTATTGACCAGCACATCAATACCACCAAAATGCGCGCAGGCAGCCTTGACCACGGCCTGTATCTGCGCGTCATTGTTCACATCCAGTGCCTGCACCAGCACCTGGTCGCCATAGCTGCCAAAGCGGGCCTGCAACTGATCGACAGTACGCCCGGTAACGACCACCCTGTCACCACTATCAAGTACAGCGGTGGCAATAGCGGCCCCTATGCCACGGGTTGCGCCTGTAATTAACCATGTTTTTAACCATGTTTTTTGCGTCATGATGCACCTTTTAAAATGATGACCCGCGAATTGCGAGCAGGATGTCATCATAAGAGCCGGGCAGCAAAACCAGAATGCCGGAAACTGTCGCAGATTTGCCTAATCCTATAATCTGGCAATCACACAGGTCAAATATTGCTACCATACTTGCCTGTTCATATCAGCGCGTACAATTCCACTGCGCATACAAGGTGTTTATTCCATGACTATTTCTTCCATCCCTGCCATCCCTGAAGTGGCAGGTGACCCTGCCAGCAATAACAGTAACAGCAGCAACAACAGCAACGCAGCCACCAACATGGCCGCCATCGTGGCACGCCTGGCGCCAGAAGAAGGCTTTACGGCATCGGCGCTGGACTATGTGCATTTCATGCGCAGCAACCACGCTTTCAGCCGCACACCTGTGATGTACGAGCCCTGTATCTGCATCATTGTGCAGGGGCGGAAACGTGCTTATCTGGGTGAGGCGATGTTTACCTACGATGCGCAGCAATACCTGGTGGTGTCCGCCCCCATGCCGTTTGAAGCAGATACCGAAGCCGCGCCAGATCACCCTTTGCTGGGCATCCATGTCGGCATACAGCAAACCCTGGCAGCAGAGCTGGCATTGGCAGTTGAAGGAGAAGACTTTGCTGCCATCAACCCAGCGGCACAGCCTGGCTTCATGTATTCGACCAGCGTTGAAGGCAGCCTGGCCGATGCGGTCATGCGCTTGCTGATGGCATTGTCGTCACCACTGGAAGCAAAAATCCTGGCACCGTCCATAGTGAAAGAAATCTATTTCCGCATACTGATGGGTGAACAGGGTACAGCGATGCGCGCCGCCTTAAGCCAGGGCAGCCATTTCCAGAAAATCACCCGGGCCTTGCGCAAAATCCATGAAGGCTTTAATCAAAAATTGGATGTCGATACCCTGGCGAAAGAATCCGGCATGAGCGTGCCCGCCTTTCATCATCATTTCAAACAGGTGACGGCAACCACGCCCATCCAGTACATCAAGGCGATGCGCCTGCACAAGGCCAGGCTGCTGATGATACGTTCGGGTATGAGCGCGTATACCGCCTCCACCAGCGTCGGCTATGAAAGCAGCTCGCAATTCAGCCGCGAGTTCAAACGCCTGTTTGGCCGCAGCCCGCTGGAAGAAGTACAGCAGATGCGTTCGGTATTACGCATGCAGCCAGCGGCGGCTTGAATGATCGATTAATTGGTTGTGTGTTAATCCGAATCCTGCCCCTTATTCGCTTTGCGCGATGACCTCAACCGTCGAATAAGGCGACCGGACTATCCAGCCCAACGTCGCATACAAGGCACATCCGGCTTCTGTCGCCACCAGCACCCGCTGTGTAGCATTTGACTGCTGGGTTGTACCCAGCGCCGCCATGATTGCCCGGCCCAGACCACGCCGCTGGTGTGCAGCTTCGACCGCAATACGATCATAGATAAAGAATCCACCGTCTTCCATGGCATAACCACTGGCAGCAAGCGCACCGTCATCAGAAAAAATGCGGGCTACTGTTGCAGGGAATGGATGGTCAATGGCAATTTCCAACCGGTATCCGGCAGGCAGTACGGGCATCATGTCTGACCTTGCGGCATGCGTCATCAAATAGCCAACACGCTGGAGTTGCCAGTGCGGTAGCACCAGTGCCAGCAACTGTCCGGCTGTGCCACACATTTTGATAAAGGTGAATGGGGTAGCTATCGACAGCGCCAGTTCCCGTATTCCATCTACCGGGCCAGCAAAGACATAGCGGCAGTGTTCAGTTTCTTGCGCGGTATCGACGCGCCATCCGCCATGATCAGGCACCGGCGCTGGCAAACCACGCGCAACTGAACGCGTGCGTAGCCAACCTGTGATCAGTTCGGGTTCGACGTTATTTGAGATGTTTGGTTTGGTCATTGTCGAAAAAAATTATATCCCCTCTGATAACACAAAACATTAACAGGATTTATGCAAATTTGTTCCCGCAAATTTATTACTAATAGCAGCCAAGGCGCTGTCTGAAATCCAAACTATATTACCAGCGACAACAGCAGTACTTTACTACATGGTTCCTGGGTGAGTATCTGCTACGAAATTGTCGCGGTTTTGCTTCAGTACTGATCAGTAAAATTCCCCGGTCACTTCTCGAACCTTGGTTTCGCTGATGTGATTCACGCTAATAACGATAGCCTCTTGTATTCCTGGTCTATGTCTGGCGATGACCGTTCCGCGATAAAACACTTGATCAGTAGCTGGCTCATATCTAAAAATCGGGAAATCAGTGTTATTGAAATCAGCTATCATGCCATTCTTTAATACTTGGTCGCTTCCCTCTGCCATGATATATCCAGTTTCAATCAAAGCTTTTTTGGCCTTACCCACTAAGGTGTTCAATAACTCATCTCGTTTTAACGGCTTCTTGAAATAGGCGTTTAAACCACCTTTAAATTCAAGCGTTTCAATTGGTACTATCCGCACCGCTTGGATTTGCTTGACTCGCTCCTGCAAATAGGTAATGAGCGAAGCTTTTTTTTCATAGACTACCGAGATGGCATCCCGGATACCTTCCTCGAAATCCACGTTATATTTACCACCTTGCCGGTAAGACGCAGCTCTCACTTCGCTGATGTAGTCACCAGTTGGTTCTGTTTGACCCTCACGACGCTTCCCACTTATTTTCCAAGCCTCAAGTTCTTCAATCGTATAAAAATAATTGGGTGCTGGTGCCATATCCTTGGAGAATTCTCTAAGTGTTGAACGAATCAAGGTTGAGTCCCATGCTTCGGCCATCATCACATCAGGAAGAAAAGATGTCTCGGCATCGACTATCATCGGCACACCACCACGACTAGTGAATATATTTTCCTGATGCAGGTCGGTTACTCCAAGCAACTTCGTCGCAATTATCATGCTACCCATCTGCCGATAATAATTTTTTGCTTCTTCTTCCGTTAACAATTTTGCTCTGGAGAGATGCTCCATATACCCATATTTCTCTGCCCCGCGCTCTTTCTCGGAAAATTTGGCCGTTGAAAAGCCCAGATTAAGCGCAGAACGCAGATTGGTTTCCCCATTTCCTACGAGATGAATATCGGGACTCAAAGATCTTGGCTTGTAAACAACTTTTTTTCCGTCGTCAGATTCAACGATACTAACGCTTTGTCCATCATTATGGTAATCAGACCCTGTCAGATGTACATGGAGCAGCTTTTCTGACAATCCGAATTCACGGCGAAGATCTGACCAATCAATAAGAATGCGAGTCAGCATTTTTTTTAAATTTTTTGTTAATGACTCTACCCTTTTTCTTGCGAATTCTAGATCTTCTGGTTTTACGTCTGCATTGCGGAATTTATAGCTACCAAGCTCACCAAGGATTGCTGTTCTCAGCACTTCTTTGTTCTTTTCTGTCTGAAATACCGGATTTGCTGCCAGGTATGTTTCACTTACAAGACGGATCAGTAGCGATGAATTCACGCCCTCATAGCCTTCCTCAACCCAATCACCTGAAACGCTATCATGAAGCACAAACGCCTTGGCCATCCGGACAGAAATTTGATCCAATTGCAAATAAATTCCCTTCAATGAAAGTAAGGTTTTCGAAAAATCTCTCGTTGCAACGGTAGATTTTTCTATAAGTTCAAAATTTTCTCGCAATCGTCGAATATGCTCGCCGTACGTAGTATTTTCAAACGTCTTCATGTCCTCCAGAAACATTTTCACTTTCTTTTCCTGTGCCAGTATTTCATCCTTTTTTTGATCGGGAAGAAAGCTACTTAAATAATTCCAAAAACCTGGATCTGGTTTGAAACGTATCAATTGATATGGCATAGCCAGGCCGCTATATCTTACCGCGCCGGAGTCAGCTATCCTTTGATTACCGTTACCATTCCCACTACCTACACCCGCGTTCTGCACTACTTTCCCACCTGCAACCTTACCAACACCCAGCGCCTTCGCCCCCATCACATCCGCTTCAGTTTCCAGGCCTGCATCATCATTCACCGGTATACCCTGCTTCATCTGCATGGTCGGTCTGACCCGCCCTTGTGCCTGCTGCACCACGTGCCAAGCTTCATGCGGTACATGACGTTCCTGCCCCGGTGCCACATGAATCTCGCTGCCCTGTGCATAAGCGTGGGCATTTAACTGTGCGGGTTTTCCGGAGTTATAGTTAACCTTGACATGATCCATGCGCATGCCCGAAAGCGATTCTATGCCGGCCTTGAGCTGGTTTGGCAAACCGGTGTTGTTGGGGCGTGCTACGGATGGGGATTCGACTTGCTCAATTAATTGCGCTGCACCCTGATCAGCAGATTGCGCTTGCAGCGCTTCATCTTCCACTCTTTGCAACGCAGGTTTGTTCATCATGCCCTGCATCGCCCGCAGTTGCGCCGCACGCGGGCTGTTTTGCATCATGTGGCTGTAGGCTGCAAGTTGCCTGGCTTGCGGTCGCTGATCAACAAATTGCGTAGCATTTTCCGTTTGGGATCCGGGAGAAAATTCCGTACTGTGTTGTTGCAGCTTTGCTTTAGTTTGCAATGGGGTCAGTGGGCTTTGCTGGTCGCCATCCGCTTTTTTTCGATTTTGATGTGCTTGCTCGGCCATAGTGGTCCATTTTTTCAGGTTATATGTAATCCGACTGTTGTTGACTCTGATTCAAACTGATCATTGTTTAATCCAATTATCTGACGCGAAGAATAATTTTCTTAATCAACCAGGATAAAAGAAAGCAAGTACGTTCGAGATAACCTCAGGCACGTTTCTAAAGAGCGTTTTCATTTCGTTTTCGAGTAATTCCTTAGCTGGAACACCCGCCATTTTTAAAGCGGTAAGTGCCTCAGTTTTTTCAGCTTTAAGCAATAAAGCCAAGGATATCCAGGTTTGTTTTTCTTTGAATATTTCCAAAGAGGGACTGCCACCTGAATTAACAAGCGTTACAATTTCAGGCCCATTTTTTTCCAATAATGCTGCCTTGATTTTCCTTGACCAGGCCGCTCCGAATGTTCCTTTTACCATTGGAGTCATGGGATTTTCTCTTACGACATGCTCGGCATAGGCTCTCACAGATTTTTGCACATAGTTAAAAATGCTAACTGCCTCGCCGCGATATCGCACTTCCAACATTCCCAGCAAGGCACTTTCCAAATTAGCGACACTACAGTTTCCTACAAGTTGACTCAATTGCGGTGTAAACGACGCCGACAGTTCCAAAGGAGCATCCGTATATAATTTCTCAAGCACCCCTGCTTTATTTCCTTGAATTCCACTTTCCAATAAATCGCTTATCCATGCAAACAAATCACGTTTCCCCATATCTACGACATAGGGATATACCGACGTGTGTTCATAATTGACTTGATGTCTTTCACTCCCACCACCCCGGTTATGTATAGTCGCCACGTCTGCCTTGGACGGGACGGTCAGATATAAACTATGCCCGGTCTTTTCTCCTTTGGGCGCGTCCCATCCACTGGACAACAACAATCCCTGTCCTTTTGACACCTCTGATTTCATGAGAGGTAACATAGCGCCTATCATTCTGGATGTTGTGCCGAAATCACCAAAACATATTTGTATGAAGCGAAGATCAATGCTCCGTTCCATGGATTTCAATATTTGGATGAGTATAGGAATAAGCGCTTCGGCTTTTTCGGGGTCCTTATTAACCGCACTCATCATGCCAAGCGCATATTGCAACATGGCGTGTTCGGAAAGCATTCCTTCCAAATTAACCAATCCGCCTTCGATTACTCCCTTGGCATCAAATAGATGAGCAAAGAATTTTATTTCAGAACTTTGATCCGTCTCAAAATACGGCAACACAGAATTTCTAATCTGTTCAATATCTGCTGCTACAAAACCTGCTCCGTCAACAATATCGCGCAAAAGCATTTCTTTACACTCATCGATCTTCCTCCGAAGCATTTTATTTACTGCAATTTTCAGGATATCTGGCGGCATGCCTGGATTCACCGCAATGAGATCAATATAACTTCTCCCCAGAATCCTCCCAAACGCTGATTCATAGTGCTGGATATGTGGGCCAAGGACTGCGCATCTCGCCATTGCCTGAAAGTAGGGGTCAATACCGCCAAGTGCAATAAGCTCTTGAAGATGAAATCCTTTGGTCAGCAAAATTTTTACTATCGGTTCATTGTTTCTATGTTCGGCCGCGCAGGCCAGAACAGACCGCCCAGCCCAAAAAGTATTGAGTGGCACTCCTACTGTCATCAATAAATCGGCAAGCCTGGAACAAGCAAACCTTAAAGCCAGGTTAATTAAATACCCTAGACTGGATTCACCAGAAAAAATTGGCAAACTCGCATATTTGCTGGCAAATGCATAGCCTTTCTGATCCTCTGCTTCATATATGAAGTTTGCAATAATATTTCGAATTAATTCGATTTTCCCTTGCGCCAAGCTGATTTCTTTGTTTTGCAGCTTAGCCAATACATGTGATTTTTGCCTGTTAGCATATGCAACGCCATTCAAGTCTTCAGTAATAAATCGATCGATTTCTGCTTCAACATCGCCAGTCTTCGGTTTTCCTGGATATTTAATCGCCCCCAAATTGACGAAGCGGGACTTTCCACTTTCGTAGGTGAGCAAATTTCCAAAGTGGAAAATTGTTCCGGGCGAGGTTGGTATTGCTTCTCCCTTATCGCGGAACAAGCACTCTTGCACTAACGATGCGGGATCTGAAATATCCCCCATGATTACATTTCTTGCACTAGTCTCACTCAATATGTTCAATGTCAAACCGCAGGTTCTCAATGAGCACTCACCAATAAGTTGTGCATCAAAGTAAACATGCAAAACTCCGTCAATGTCCTTGGTTGCATACCGTTGAATCGGCATGAAACTATTGTCGGATATGGGCAACTGTTGAGTGACCGATCCTTTGTCTTCATTTGAATCCAAGCCCATACGCTGCGAAACCTGCCCACCGATGGCAGCACCCACACCCAGTGCCTTCGCCCCCATCACATCCGCTTCAGTTTCCAGGCCTGCATCATCATTCACCGGCACACCCTGCTTCATCTGCATGGTCGGCCTGACACGCCCCTGTGCCTGCTGCACTACGTGCCAGGCTTCATGCGGTACATGACGTTCCTGCCCCGGTGCCACATGGATTTCGCTGCCCTGTGCATAAGCATGGGCATTTAACTGTGCGGGTTTGCCTGAGTTGTAGTTGACCCTGACATGATCCATGCTCATGCCGGAAAGCGATTCTATGCCGGCCTTGAGCTGGTGTGGCAAACCGGTGTTGTTGGGTTGAGTATTGGATTGTTCGGCTAATTGGGTAGTACTGTGATCAACAGATTTTTCTTGCAGCAGCTCTTCACCTTCTGCCTTTTGCAATACAGCTTGATTCATCAAGTGCTGCATCGCCCGCAATTGCGTGGCACGCGGACTGTTCTGCATCATGTGGCTATAGGCTTTCAGTTGCCTGGTTTGTTGGCGCTGATCAGCAAATTGCGGACGAAGGTCGACGGAATCTTGTTGGGCCAATTGTGCAATGTGCGACTGTGGCTGCGACTGCACAGCAGATTGACGTTGAGCAGGCGCATGCTGCTGCCCAGGGTCCATTTTTTTGCGTGCTTGACGAATATGCTCAGACATGACGTTCCCATTTCAGGTGCGCTGTGTCGCTCAGATGGCAAGCAAGAGCACAACAAGGGCGCTCAGCGCTTTACCAACCAGGACGGATGAGCATTACTTGTAGATTATTTGTGTTATTTTGTCAATTATTTAGTAAAAATATTTAAAGTAAGAAATATCGTTTTTTTGACATCAAAAAACAAAAAACCGTTGCGTCTGAACTGGCGCAACGGGTTTTGGTGGCAGCAGAAACTGTTAGCAGCCTGGCTTAAAACTGTTCCCACTCTCCTTCTGTCCCTGCTGCCACTTTTGCAGCATTACGGGGCCGGGTGCCAGCATTGGATGCCAGCCTGGATACGGTGGCTGTCTTGCTGACGACTTTAAGCTGTGGCCGTTTGGCGGCGCTTTTGATCGTTGCAGCAGTCATGCCCTGCTGATGACCATTCAACCTGAACACATCGACCACGTGGGCCAGTTTGACGGCCTGGTCCTGCATCGATTCTGCGGCGGCAGCGGCTTCTTCCACCAGGGCTGCATTTTGTTGGGTGACCTGATCCATCTGGGCGATGGCCTGGTTGATCTGTTCAATGCCGGCATTCTGTTCCTGGCTGGCAGACGAAATTTCGGAAATGATGTCCGTCACGCGTCTGACGCTGTCTACAATTTCACCCATGGTGATACCGGCTTCATCCACCAGTTTGGCACCCATGCCGACTTTTTGTACCGAATCACCAATCAGTTCCTTGATTTCCTTGGCGGCTGATGCCGAGCGTTGTGCCAGGTTGCGCACTTCTGATGCAACCACGGCAAAACCGCGGCCCTGTTCACCGGCACGTGCTGCCTCGACTGCGGCATTCAGCGCCAGGATATTGGTCTGGAAGGCGATGCCATCAATGACGCCGATGATGTCGACAATCTTCTTCGACGATTCATTGATCGAGCCCATGGTTTCCACCACTTGCTGCACCACGCTACCGCCCTTGACAGCCACATCCGATGCCGAATTTGCGAGCACATTGGCCTGGCGCGCATTGTCTGCATTTTGCTTGACGGTGGATGTCAGTTCTTCCATCGACGATGCGGTTTCTTCCAGTGAGCCAGCCTGTTCTTCAGTGCGGGACGACAAGTCCTGATTACCCGCCGCAATCTCTTGCGACGCCGTGCTGATGGTATCGGTACCGGCACGCACTTCGCTGACGATGCCGGCAAGGCTGGCGGTCATGGCCTTGAGAGCCTCCAGCAATTGGCTGACTTCATCTTTGCCTTGCACGTCGATATGCCGTGTCAGATCACCGGCAGCAACAGTTTGCGCAATGCTGACCGCTTCATTGATGGGGCGGGTAATCGAACGTGTGATTGACCATGCCAGACCTGCTGCTGCGATGAAAGAAAATACCGTGGCGCCCAGCAGAATGTTGACGGCGAAAACGTATTCTGCATGCATCTGCGCCACTGATTCCTGGTTCTGTTTTTCCAGCAATTGAATCATCTCGTTCAGCAAGGCGAATGTCGCATCTTGCGGTTTCTGTACTGAATTCTGTAAAAAGCCCGTTGCCTCATCCTGCTTGTCGGCATTGACCAGTTCAACCACGTTATTGAGCAGGCGCAAGGTATCAGGCACCTTGGTTTTCATGTCGGCATGAAGTTGTTTGGCCTGTTCGCTACGCACCAGACCACCAAGGCGCTCCACCCCGGCAGTCAGGTTCTTGGAAGCATCATTGATACGCCCACGCATGGTGGCCTGCAAATCCTTGTCCTTGTAAAGGATATAGTTGCGTACAGAACGGGCAGCCAGATTCAAGTCAGTCAGCATGCGATTCGACAAAGCTGTCTTGACATTGTTTTCGTTCACCACCACGTCCATGCGTGCCTTGGTGGCAGACAATGAAGACCAGCCTATATAGGCAATCACCATCAGCAACACCAGTATGGTGCCAAACGCCAGATTGAGACGAAAACCAATTTTTAATTTGTTCATATAATATTTCTCAAAAGCAGGTAAATCTGAAATAAGCACAAAATAAGCACAAAATAAGCGCGAAATAAGCACGAAGAGAGTACGAAGCGAGCACGAAGCGTGCAAGAAATAAGCACAATGCGTGCAGCGCAATCTGGCGATGCCGTTCATGGCGGCATTCTGCTATGTAGGAAGTTAAGGCGATGGCTTTGCTCAAACCGGCAAAAATCATAACGGGTATGAGAAAGACGCTAGCCATCAGGTGGTACGATGTCTCTGAAGTTATATTACAGTAGAGAAATAAACCGATGTGTTAACATCGGTTAAATGGTATGGCGAGAATGGCGACCTGAGCCTACGTCAAGTCAGGCGTAGACTAGCAAGAGAAGATGTTTAACAATTGCGCCTTCATCGGCACAAATCCAGAGACAGGGGACGGTGCACCACGTGCACCGTCCTTATGCCGGACACAACCATTTAGTTCGCTATCCCCCACTGCTTCAAGATCGGTATCCAGCGCTGTGCAACAATTTTGTCAAAGCCGGATGAAGTGGGGTGCATTTCATTTGCCCAGTCGCTCTTATAGTCGGCACCGCTGCTGAGTACGCCGCGTGTATCGATGTAGACGACGTCATTGCGCCAGTCGTCAAAGGTTTTGAACAAGCCATTCAGGCGGTCTATGAGTTCACGGATGACTGCCAGGCGAAAGGCATCGTCTTTTTTTACCTTGGCGGCATCCAGTGCAGGCAACAACCAGGGGCCGGTGACCTGGGCATTGAGGATGCTAAAACCGCGCCCATCAGGCACTGGATAATCATAGCCATGAATGAAGATGGGACGTACCTGCTTGACTGCATCTTTGTAGGCCCAGCGTATTTCGTGTATCAGCCCGCCCATGGCAGTGGCTATCTTACGTAAAAAGTTATCGATACCTGCCGGGTCCAGACAGGCTTTGGGATCGGTAATGCCGGTGCAGTCGGTCTTCAGGGCCAGCTTGTAATCGATGGCATCATTGCCGGCACCGCTGATCATGAAGACGTTATAGTATTTTCTGACATCCGGTATCAGGTTACGTTCGACATCCACGGCATATTTGCCCGCACCTACATAATCTTGTAAGGGAGCACCATTATTGCCCACCCCCTGGATATTCGAATAATTAGCGCTGAGCGAATTATTGCGTATCAGGGCTTGCAAAATATTATTGCCCGGATACCAGAACCACGAATCCCCTACCGCCAGGATGGCTGGATATTCACCTGCTATCCACTGACCATTTTTTTGATACACATGCATATCGTATTCCTTTGCAAAAAAAGCAGAGAAAAGCACGGCGCATTCCTACCCTGTTCAACTGATGGGCCATGCCATAAGTGATGTCACGCGACGCCTTCACAGATCACTGTCAAAGTGAAATCTGTGGCATCGCTACGATTATAAATTAATTATAAAAATAACTATTTAAAAAATTAACAATTTCTCGCTTTTGTGCAGACATTTCCGCTAGTCAATATGTGGAACTGATTTCATCCATAGGGGTGAAATCAGTCCTGGTAAAAACCTGCACCAAACGGATATCCGTTGGCAGATCAACTGACAAACGCGCTGGCATGTCTGGTTTCGCAGCAAAAAAAAGAAACATCTTTTATGTGTGTTATCGAACCGAAGTGAGAAAAATTTCCAGACATACTCAAGTCTCGATTCAACGTGAAGGATTTAAAATGATTAACGCAAATTTGGATGGTTACGGCAGTAATGGCAGCAGCGGCGCCTCACCTGACAAGGGACCGGGTCCTGAACTGATGGGTGCAAAGACATTGACTGGTGACAACGTCGTCAACCATGCGGACGAACATCTGGGCGACATCAAGGAAATCATGCTGGACATGCGCACGGGCCGTGTTGCCTATGCAGTGGTAGCGCATGGTGGCGTGCTGACCATAGGTGAAAAGCTGTTTGCAGTACCTTGGTCTGCACTGACACTGGACCCCGTGAACAAACGCTTTGTACTCAACATTGACAAAGAACATTTTGAAAAAGCACCTGGCTTTGACAGCGACCGTTGGCCAGACATGGCTGACCAGACCTGGGTCAATGAAGTGCATGGATATTACAACGCAAAAAACTGAACAAGGATGTGATTCAGGCACGTTAAAAACCAGCTTGTAGTCACATCAGGTAACAAAGATGCATAGAATGATCTACGGCCAACACTGTCTACCGTGATGGCTGTAGCATCAGCGCCAACAAGTAACGGAGGAAATTACCATGGACTATACCGAAATGCATTTCGCCTTTGAAGTATATGAAAAGGCTTTGGCAAAACGTAGCAGGCATTTGTTCAAGACGCCAGAACCCTTGCGCGATGCCGAAGAAAAAGTGTACACGCTGGAAGTGGCCGTCAATGAAGTGCTGGCCGACACCCGTAAAGTCGCGATGATGATACGGTCTAGTCCGCAAAAATCCTTGCCCAGTTATGTTCACAGCGTGGCCAGCAAGTAGTGCCATGGTGTCGAGAGGCAGTGTGCAATCTTATCTATGATACGGCATCTGCCATCACCCGTTTTTGAACCGATCACAGAGAGAACATCATGCATGAAGTCAACAAGACCCAACCTCAGCACAGCGGTCTGGATACAGCCGCCATTCGCGAAGCAGCCAGAAACCTGGATGATGGTGCTGTCACCGCTGGCTACCAGGGCAACCGCAAGGAAGTGATCGATATGCTCAATGGGGCACTGGCAACTGAACTGGTCTGCATACTGCGTTACAAGCGCCATTATTACACAGCAAACGGCCTGCAAAACGGCCCCATCAAGGCTGAATTTTTAGCGCATGCGGCAGAAGAACAGGCCCACGCCGATCTGCTGGCAGAACGTATCGTGCAATTGAATGGGAAGCCTGACTTCAACCCGGCCACATTGACGGAACGCAGTCATGCCGAATATGACGATGCGGATGATATCAAGGGCATGCTGACGGCGAATCTGATCGCCGAAAGAGTTGCCATAGAATCGTATCGCCAGATGCTGGAAAAGATAGGTGAAAGTGATCCGACCACACGGCATATGCTGGTGGGGATTATGGCGAAGGAAGAGGAACATGCGGATGATATGCGGGATTTGTTGGCGTAGTGTTTTGGCCTGACGTTTGGGCGTTGCGACTGGCTGGGCAGCTTAAGAGCTACGTAGCGTAGTGATCGTGTTGAATTTCAGTCGATAGGCGGCAATCAAAGGATCGTCGCTCCAGCGAAGGCTGGGGCCCAGCGGCGTTTGTTGCATTGCCGTACTTTGATTAAAGCGATTGCCCTTCGTAGACACAAGCCGGGTCTCGGCCCGGCGGCCGAGATACTTTCTTTTGCTTCGCCAAAAGCAAGTATCCAAAGAAAAGGCGACCGCAGACTTGCCCTTCGGGTGCTTGCGCTACGCTTCAGCACAATTTGTGCATCACAAAAAATGGGAAAGCTTCGAAACTCGCTTCGCTCAAACACGAAGCTTTCTGATCCATTTTCTGTGACGCACAAATTGCGGTGTCCCAAGCGGAATAAGGTCAAAAACAACTTCACAAACAAAAACAACAGCAACACAAAGATCAACATCAGAAGCAACATCAGAAGCAACTTCAAAACAAACAGCGACATCAACACCAACCAAAATTTTTTCGTTCCCTAACCAACCAGAAGGAAAATCATCATGCTCGAATCCAACATCAAAGCTGTCAACAAAGATATCAAAGTATTGCTCAAAGACGCGCAGGCGCTGTTTAGTGCGGCGGCTACATTGAGTGGCGAGAAGGCCGATGAGGCGCGTGCGCGGGGGATGAAATTGCTGGATGCGGCCATGGTCGCGGCACAGGATGCGCAGGCGTCGGCGCTGGCGACAGGTAAAGAGATGGTCAATTCGACCGATGCCTATGTCAAGGAAAACCCGTGGAGCAGCATCGGTGTGGCAGCTACGGCTGGCTTGCTGGTGGGTCTGCTGTGCTGTCGCAAGTCATGAATCGATAAGCAGGCACCACAAAAAAGCAGCCTGAATGCATGGCTGCTTTTTTTTGCCTGATGCACAAGCTGTCAGGGCTGTTTTCCCTTTAGTGTTCCCAACTGTTCAGCACAAAACGCTGTCAGTTGTTGCAGGGCCTGGGTCACAGCCTGGTTGCTGGCCAGGACGCCGCCGTAGGCGTCTTCGGTCGGGGTGGCGATGTTAACGTCAAATTCACGCCAGGCAGTGATTTGCTGGTTTTGGTTGTCCGACAGATGCGCGCGCAAGACGAAGTGGACACGGCTGGGTGTGCTGGTGAAGTCTTGTTGCAGGTTGCGTATTTCCAGATCCAGCCGGTAGGTGGTCTGCAAGGCGCTGGGTGCCTGTAATACGACCTTGAACAAGCCACTGGATTCCAGCGCGCTGGTGACCAGGGGCATGAGCATGGCGGCAGGTGGTTTTTGCCACTGGCTTTGCTGGAATTCTTCTACACGGTGCGGCTGACGCATGAACAGCATGCGGTTGCTGTCAAAACCGGCAGCAGCGCGGATGTTGCCTATCAGGATACTGGCTGGTGGATTGCCAATTGCCTTGTCAGGCGCCGGGATGCTGGCAACCGTATCGAGCCTGTACACTGCTGCCACCGGTACATTCGCCGGTTGCAGGGCAGAACAACCGGCGATCAATACTGCCAACAAGGGTAACAGGGGTAGCAGTTTGGCTGGTTTGGCTGAATGGGCAGGTTTCATGGTGTTGCTCCTTTTGATTCCCCTGGCCCTGGTGGCGCTGGCTGCCGTCCTCTGATCAGGCTGCTGGGGTTGTGTTCAGTTTGTTCGATCAGGCGAGTCAGCGATGCTGACAAGGTCGCCAGTTCTGCCATCAGCCTTTGTATCTCCGGCAGCGTGTCGGTACTGATCTGGCGCACGCCTCCACCCAGTTGATCCACGGCTGTTCTGGCACTGTCACTGGCCTTGCCAGCCTTGTCCGCCATGGCGGCGACAGCATCTGCACTTTTGCCTATGCGCTGGAACAGGGCATCCAGTTTGGCGCTGGCCTGGGCCGTATTATTGGTAGTGATGGCAGCATTTGAAATCGCCGCACGCATGGTCGCCTTTTGCGATGCCAGTGCATCCATCACGGCAGAAGTATCTTGCAAAATCTTGCTGAAGGCCGCACGGTTATCTTCATTCAGTATAGCATTCACGTTGGCTGCGGTACGGTCCAGGTTGGCCAGTACGGCGCTCAGGACATTTTCAAGACGGGCGCTTAAGGACGGCTTGGTGCGTATCTGCGGATAGCTTTGTCCGGCCAGGGCCTGCAATGCCGGCGCAGCGGGTGAGCCACCACTCAGTTCCACGTAGGCGATGCCGGTCAGCCCCTGGGTTTTCAATACAGCCTGGGTATCGGTCTTGATGGGTGTGTCGGCGGCAATGGCAAACAGCAATTGCACCTGCTGCGGATTAGCTGGATCCAGACTGATTGCATGCACCTTACCCACATTCACGCCCTGGTATTTGACTGGCGCATCCAGGTTCAGCCCCGCCACCGATTCATTCACCACCGATTGATACAAGACCGTCTGCGTGCGCTTGCCCAGGCCGACTGACAGCCACAATACGGCAGCCACCAGCAAGGCCCCCAGCGCCAGCACAAAAGCGCCGACGGCAGCGTAATTTACTTTGGTTTCCATAGACTGTCCTTGTTTGCCATTTGTTCTTGTTGTCCGGCTGCTTGTGTTTTTGTTTTTGTTTGTGTTTTTGTTTGAGTTTGTGCCTGTTCCTGCGCTGCCCTGCCCCGCGCCCCATCAAAATAATCACGGATGACCGGGTGCTGCATGTGTGACAACTCTTCCATGGAACCCACTGCCAGCACCCTGCCCTCGCCCAGCACCGCTACCCTGTGGGTTACCTGCCACAGCAAATCCAGATCATGGGTGATCATGACGATGGTGGGTTGATACAGTGCGTGCAAATGCCGCACCAGCGCATCGATACCACCTGCCCCGGCCGGGTCCAGGCCTGCCGTGGGTTCATCAAGAAACAATAGTTCCGGGTCCAGCGCCAGCGCCCTGGCCAGTGCGGCACGCTTTAACATGCCACCGCTAAGCTCGGCCGGATAGAGGCTGGCGGCCTCTGGCTTCAAACCAGTCAAGGATAATTTCCAGGCGGCGATCTCGTTGATGCTGGCTTCATCCAGATCGCTATGTTCGCGCAGCGGCAAACCTATGTTTTCGCTGACCGTCAGGGTGCCAAACAAGCCGCCTTTCTGAAACATCACGCCACAACGCTGGCGCAATGCGGCAGAATCTGCGTCGCTGATGCCAGCCAGTTCAGATCCCAGAACTGTGACCGAACCGGAATCGGGCGTGTGCAACAAAATCATTTCGCGCAATAACGTTGATTTGCCAGAACCACTGCCACCCACGATGGCAAGAATTTCGCCACGGCGTATATCCAGATCCAGGCCATCATGCACAATCTTGTCACCAAAACGGGTACAGACCTGGCGCATTTGAATCACATAATCATCGCCATCGGGCGCAGCCGCAGTGGCCGCAGTAGCTGTGGTGGCTGTAGTGGCTGCCATCACAGCCCTAGCACATTAAAAATGACGGAGAAACCGGCATCCAGCACGATAACGATAAAGATGGCCTGCACCACACTGCGCGTGGTTTGCCGGCCAACACTGTCGGCATTACCCTTAGTACGAAAGCCCTGATAACAACCTATGATGGCAATCACCATCGCAAATACCACCGACTTGCCGATGCCGATCAGCAGCGTCCTGAGCGGAATTTCAGTTGCGAAACGGTCCATGAATTCATGCGGGCCGACACCCAGTTGCGTACTGGCCATCAGCATGCCGCCCAGAATGCCCAGCAAGTCGGCAAACAGGGTCAGCAAGGGCAAGGCCAGCATCAGCGCCATCAGTTTTGGGATGACCAGCAAATCAATCGGGGGAATGCCCACCGTTTGCAGGGCATCAATTTCTTCCGTCACCACCATGGTGCCTATCTGTGCCGCATAGGCTGAGCCAGAACGTCCGGCAATGATGATGGCTGTAATCAGCGGCGCAAATTCGCGCAACATGGCATAGCCCACCAACTCCACCACAAAGATGTTCGCCCCATAGTGCTTGAGCTGGTCGGCACCCTGATAGGCAATCACAATGCCCAATAAAAACGAAGTGATACCGACGATAGGCAGGGCTTCAAATCCGGCAATCTGAATATTGCGCAGAATGGCACGGCCACGCCAGCGGCGTGGATGCCGCAGCACGCCCAGCACGCTAACGGCAATCTCCCCCAAAAAACCGAGCCAGGCCAGATTGTCATGCCAGACATTGACCGTTGCCTTACCAATTTTTTCCAGCAAGCCAGCGGCTTTAACTACAGGCTCTGCTGTCGCTGGCATCTCACCCAGGCCATCC
Source organism: Undibacterium sp. Ji49W (assembly GCF_049340205.1). Classification (NCBI taxonomy): domain Bacteria; kingdom Pseudomonadati; phylum Pseudomonadota; class Betaproteobacteria; order Burkholderiales; family Oxalobacteraceae; genus Undibacterium; species Undibacterium sp. Ji49W. The sequence goes on from NZ_JBMPOW010000012.1 coordinate 23,548, forward strand.
AGCATATGCTGATAAGCGTCTGGCCAGCCTTGCAGGCTGATCTGCGTACCGCTGTCACGCAGTTTTTGCAGACGTGTGTGCATGATCCAGGCCACGATGCTGTCTATTTTTTGAATTTGCTGACCATCCAGTTGTACCATCGCCGGGTGACGTAGCAGCAAGGCATCCAGCTGACGCATGACATTACCCAACTGACAAATGGTCCAGCTACCGGACAGTTGCAAGATGCCTGGTGCGGTCTGCTGGATGCGTGCAGGCTGGTGCGCCGCCACACTGGCGGTGTCGCCTGTATCAGTTGGTATAGGGTGGTTGGCATTGGGGACAGGCATGGATGCTTATCGTAAAAAATACATGCCTTGAGCTTGCCATTGGATGACATGCAGTTCTGTGCGCTGGCGTACCAAGGGAGGGAAGAGTTTGTCTGGATAAAGCGCCTTGGCGATTCAGGCTGTTTGGATTCGATGAGAATTGAACAGGGATGGTGCGACATAAAACAGTTGAAACAAAGCAGTCGAAATAAAGCAGTCGAAACAAAGCCGCGTTCAGCCTCTCAAAATACTTGCGCAAAACCGCTCCAGCGACGATACAGAAGATGCATGGAGTTCTGTATTTTATCGTCGCCGAAACATGCCGGAGCGATTTTGCGCAAATATTCTTTTCCTTCTGCATCACTGGTCTGGTTTCAGACCCGGAAAGATACTGTATTCATGTGTTCAATGTGGTCAAGAATGACAGAAGAAAAACTATTGCTCTGTGCGCTAGCTAACAGACCGAAACAAACTTTTCTTTCAAGCTAAGGCCACCGTCAAAGCGGTAAGCCTTAGCATTGTTACCGGCCTGCCGGGCCTGTTGACCTAACCTACTTCAAGAGAGAAAATCATGCTTTATACCATCGCTGTAGTACTGATTATTTTGTGGTTACTGGGTATGGTGTCGGCCTATACCATCGGTGGCTTTATCCATGTCTTGCTGGTGATCGCCGTTATCATGATCTTGCTGCGTTTGATCAGCGGCAGAGGCATTTGACGCTGCTGTATCGCCTGCTACGGCCATGGCTGACACGGAAACGGGCCATCCCTGGCCTGCTGGTGGCACTGGCTGGAATGATAGGACGGGCCGTGCTGGAATGGGTACGCCATCGTGCGGCCAGCAAAGGTGCAGCGCTGGCCTTTTATACCCTGTTTTCCATGGTACCGGTGCTGATACTGGTACTGGCCATCGCCGGTTTCTTTTATGGCGAACAGGCCGCCCGGGGGCAATTGTTCAATCAATTGCAAGGCCTGGTCGGCCAAAGTGGGGCGGCAGCAATACAGGTGTCGCTGGCTGGTGCACATAACGTCTATGAAGGGCGTATCGCTACCCTGATCGCCAGCGTTTTGCTGTTGATTGGTGCCACCAGCGTGTTTGCCGAATTGAAAGAAAGCCTGGATGAAATCTGGCAAGTACCACCCAGCAGCGTCAATAGCCTGTGGCACTTCTTACGCACGCGCCTGTTGTCGTTCGGCTTGATACTGGTGCTGGCATTTTTGATGCTGGTGTCATTGATAGTCAGCGCAGTGCTGGCGGCACTGGAGCATTACTGGCAAGGCAGTCGCACCGTCGTGGCACTGATATTGCTACCGCTGTCGTCAGGCATAGGCTTCGCGGTGATTGCCTCAATGTTTGCCGTCATCTTCAAAATGCTACCGCAGGTACGGCTGTCCTGGGGGGATGTGTGGGTTGGTGCAACCGGCACGGCAAGCCTGTTTTATATCGGTAAATTTTTGATCGGCGTGTATATCGGCAACAGCGGCGTCGCCAGCAGTTTTGGTGCGGCCGGCTCCATCATCGCCCTGCTGCTATGGGTTTATTATTCTGCCCAGATCTTTTTGCTGGGTGCAGAATTCACCCGTCAGTATGCCTACAGCCTGGGCAGCTTGCGCGCCGTTAATCTGCATCGCAATACCCATGCCACTCATGGTATAGAGTGACATGGGGGACTAATTACTGAGCAAGAGCGCCTTGAACGGATTCAAGCTTACCATCAGATGGCAGGGCCGGAACATGAATCAGCTTCATGATCAATGGATAGACGCTGACGTTGTCGAAAGTCGGCAACACGGCCCCCTTTTTGAAGGCTGGGCCATTGGCAATAAACAGTGCCTGCATTTCTTTGCTCTGATTATCATAACCGTGTGCGCCTTTACCCGCTTTTGCAGCAGCAGCCGCATCAGGCATGACCAGCCAGCTCACTTCTGGCAGGCAGATAAAACGCGGGACGCGCGGGTTTTGTCCATATTCATAACGTGCAGGAATATTTTCTTTTTTCCAGCATTGCATATGCTCATGGGTTTTCAGCAGATCTTTGGCGACTGCTTCTTCCTGCCCCGGTTTCGGGTCGATACCGGCATAGCTGCCATAAGTCACGACGGTGTAAAGCGCAGGATTAACGATTTTGTCGAGTTGCACAGTACGTTCAGGGCTGGTGGCTGCCATGCCATGATCAGACACGATAATGACATTGGCATCCAGGTGCCGTGTACGCAAGCCTTCCATCAGGCGGGCAATGGCCACATCGGCACTGGCTACCGCTTCGGTGACTTCTGGCGTATCGGGGCCAAATTCATGACCAGCGTGATCTACCTGATCAAAATACAGGGTCAGAAACTGTGGGCGGCTGCTGGCAGGTTTGTCCAGCCAGGCCAGCATGGTATCAACACGGTCAGCCGGGCTCAGCTTGCCATCAAAGGGGCGATATTCCGATGGACGCACGCCGTGAATGGCAGCTTCAGAACCTGGCCAGAACATGATGGCAGAGCGAACATTATTTTTCTCTGCCGTCACCCAGACAGGCTCGGCCTCATCCCACCAGCGACGGTCCAGCACCGCGCTGCTGTTACCCAGTCTGAAACGCACGCCAGGAATCTTGCTGTCTTCCATGTTGTTGCCGACAATACCGTGATGATCTGGGCGCAAGCCTGTCACCAGCGTGTAATGGTTGGGAAAGGTGATGGATGGAAAAGATGGACGCATGGTCTCGGCACGCACGCCACTGGCAGCCATTGCATTCAGCCTGGGCGTCACACCACGGTTCAGGTAGTCGGGCTTGAAGCCGTCTATCGATACCAGGATAACAGGGCGGTATTCAGCCGTGGTGGTTGTGGCGGCAGCAGTGTCAGCGCCAGGTCTCTGCGACATGGGCGCACAGGCAGCCAGGGACAGGGTCAATAAAGTAAAAGCGAAGGTCTTAGCGTAGGATGATTTCATAATGTGTTGGTTAGAAAACGGACTGCTTTCAAATTAGTGGACGAATGAGTGGACGAATGCGTGGACGAATGCGTGGAATAAGCGTGGAATAAGCGTGGAATAAGCGTGAAATTTTTGGCAACGGAGCATATTATGATATGTACAGCGATGCATGCGGGAAACATATTTGTATAAGAAATGTGACAGCCATGCAGCGGTGAAGCTGATCGCACCAATAATGGCCGAACAATTAACAAGTTAGCTATAAAATCACAATAAAATCATACCCACAGCATGCATGCGGCTACAGGCTACGCCATACACAAGACACCTCTATGACTTGCTGGCTGTGTGGGCATAGATGCCAACATACATGCAGGCATACAGCAGACATACATGGAAACATGCGCGCAAACATAAATGGCCGGATTTTCCAGTTGTAAAGGATTGCAAACCATGCAAAATGGGCACAGACAATGATGGATATAGCGCTTATGATGAAAAATTACTTTGTAACATGAATACCATGTACCTGGCTTGCCAGGAAAATACAAACATACGGCCATCAAGCACTCTATTCCCAGATATCTGAATACAAGGCTTTCTCATCAGGATTACGGAAAAAGCACAATGACAGAACGCCGCGAAGAGACCGTCAGCAATTTATCGCCTGTGCCGGCAAGATCTATCCGCAGCTATTTGCTGATGCTGGTACTGGCTGTTTCTGTGCCGCTGGTGACCGCAGTCGGCATTGGTATCTATCACGATTTCCAGCAATCCACGGCCAATACCAAGACTGCCCTTAAGACCATGATCAGCGTCATGCTCAAAAATACCAAGGGCAAGCTTGAGCAGGCGCACCAGATCATGGCCGGTATCGCCAGCCTGCCACCGGTACGCCAACTGTCCCTGGCGGATTGCCCGGTAAAACTGGGTAATCTGGCCAACCTCAATCCCGCCTTTGCCCGCATTATGCTGGTTGATTTACAGGGCAATATTCTTTGCGCCATCCCCAACAAAAACAGGCAGCAGGATACCGCCGTCCCTAAACAGGTCATGGCAGAATATATACAGGGTGCCATCCGCAACAAGGGCCTGAACATTTCTGCACCACGCCGCAGTCATAATGATGGAAGCGGCCCCTGGTCCACCACCCTGAGCCTGCCGATCTGGGATGACGGACAACATATCGTCGGCGTTGTCCTGATGTCGCTGGATGTCGGCTTTTATGATCCCAACATCCCGTCCGAGTTCTTGCCAGAATCCAGCCGCTACGGATTCTTCCGTGATGACGGCATCATGGTTTGGCGAAATGAAGATCCTGACAGGGTCATCGGCACCCGCCCCAATGCAGAGGCAGCAAGACGTATCGTCGCAATAAAAAACGGCGAATTTGAAAGCACGGCCGTAGATGGCGTAGTGCGCTTCTTTTCAGTTGCGCCACTACCTGAATATGGCATGGTGGCCTTTGTCGGCGTGCCAGGACACACCATCTTTGCAGAATCCCGGTCCAGGACCATCCAGTCCATCCTGCTGGTGTTATTGATGATCGCCCTGCTATTGCTGGTCGCTTTCGGATTTGCCCGGCGTATCACCAAACCGATGACGGCGCTGGCCGATGTGGCGCGCGCCGTCAACAAGGGTGATCTGGGTGCCAGGGCACACATTGATGGCCCCAGTGAACTGCTGGCCGTAGCGCATGAATTCAATCGCATGCTGGTCGCGCAACAGCATAGTGATGAACAGTTTCGCGCCTTTCTGGGCAATAGTGCCCTCGTCGCCTGGGTCAAGGACTTTAGCGGGCGCTACCAGTTTGTCAGTGACAATTTCTTGCGCCGTTTCAATACCTCGATGCAAGATGTCATCGGCAAGACGGACCATGAACTCTGGCCAGCCAGCGTCGCTGACGGTTACCACGACAGTGACCTGGTCTTGCTGGAAAACCGCCAACAAAACGAAGCCGTCTGGCCATCCACCAATAGCGACGGCAGCATCAGTTGGTGGATGGTGAATAAATTTGTATTCACCGGCTTTAACGGCACACCCCAGTTGGGTGGGCTGGCAGTAGATATCACAGAACGCAAGCGCATAACCGACCTGGATGAACTGATCCTGCAAACAGCAATGGATGCCTTTTGGCTCATCAACAAAGACGGCAATCTGCAATCCGTCAACGAAACTGCCTGTAGCATGATGGGCTATACCCGCGAAGAAATGCTTGCCCTTAATATCACCGATATTGATGTGCTGGATGACACACGTGGCATGACGGTTTATGAACGCATCGACATCTTGCGCAAGGAAGGCAGCCAGCAGTTTGAAGCCAGACACAGACGCAAGGACGGTCGCATCATTGACGTTGAAGTGTCGGTGCGCTATCTGCCAGGTCAGGAATTATTCCCCGCTTTTGTACGCGACATCACCGCCCGCAAACAGGCAGAACAAAGCCTGCACCTGGCTGCCACCGTATTTGAATCGCATGAAGGCATGTTCGTCACCAATGCCCACCGGGTCATACAGCAGGTCAACCGCGCCTTTACCGAAATCACCGGTTATACAAGGGAAGACGCCATCGGCCAGACCCAGGATTTATTAAAATCCGGCCAGCATGATGAGGCTTTCTTTGTCGCCCTGAGCCAGCGTCTGGATACCGAAGGCACCTGGCAGGGTGAAATCTGGAACCGCCACAAAGATGGCCATGTCAGCCCGCAATGGCTGACCATTACTGCCGTCTATGGCAGCAACCATGAATTGCTGCATTATGTCGGCACCCTGACCGACATCACCACCCGCAAGGCCGCAGAAGATGAAATCAAGAACCTGGCCTTCTACGACCCCTTGACCAGATTGCCCAACCGCCGCCTGCTGACCGACCGCCTGCAACAGGCCCTGGCGTCGTGCGCCCGCAGTGGCCGCAAAGGTGCGCTGATGTATATCGACCTCGACAATTTCAAAACGCTCAATGATACCCAGGGCCACCATAAGGGCGACCTGCTCTTGCAGCAAGTGTCAGAACGCCTGATCCATTGCGTGCGTGAAGACGATACCGTAGCCCGTATCGGCGGTGATGAATTTGTGCTGTTACTGGAAAACCTGAGCGAGGCTACTAATGAAGCCGCCACCCAGATCGAAATGGTCGGCAAGAAAATTCTCGATGCCCTGAACCAGGCTTACGACCTGTCCGGCTATGAATGTCATAGCACACCCAGCATAGGCGTCACCCTGATCTCCGATCACGAGACCAGTTTCGATGAATTGATGAAACAGGCCGACCTGGCCATGTATGCTGCCAAGACCGCCGGCCGCAATACCCTGCGCTTTTTTGATCCGGGCATGCAGGCCGTGGTGACCTCACGCGCCGTCATGGAAAAAGAATTACGCGAAGGTTTGCGCAATGAGCAACTGCAGCTGTTTTACCAGGCACAAGTCAACCATGATGGTGAACTGACCGGCGTCGAAGCCCTGGTGCGCTGGCAACATCCGCAACGCGGCATGATATCGCCCGCAGAGTTCATTCCCCTGGCAGAATCTACCGGCCTGATACTACCGCTCGGTTACTGGGTCTTGCAAACGGCCTGCAAGCAACTGGTGAGCTGGGCACGCCAAGAACAGCGTGCCCACCTGACGATCGCCGTCAATGTCAGCGCACGCCAGTTCCGCCAGAACGATGTGGTCGAACAGGTATTGGCTATCATCCACCAGACCGGTGCCAATCCGCATCTGTTGAAACTGGAACTGACCGAAAGCCTGCTGGTGGACGACGTTGAAGACATTATCCGTAAAATGGAATTGCTCAAAGCCGCTGGCCTGTGTTTCTCGCTCGATGATTTTGGTACGGGTTATTCATCGCTGACGTATCTGAAACGCCTGCCGCTGGATCAATTGAAGATCGATCAATCCTTTGTGCGTGATGTACTGAGCGACCCCAACGATGCAGCCATCGCCCGCACCATCGTCGCCCTGAGCCAAAGCATGGGCTTGTCTGTCATCGCCGAAGGTGTTGAAAGCGCCGAACAACGCGACTACCTTGCCAGCCAGGGCTGCTATGCCTACCAGGGCTATTACTTTGGCCGCCCCATGCCCATCGCCGATTTTGAAGCAGCCCATCTGCCGCAGTTTGCCTGAGACATCCTGGCGCGGTCCGTAAAAATCAACTGCATGACAAATGGTTTAATCTAAAGTAAATTACCATCTCCTGACGCCTCCCCCTACTGACATGAAAGTGCGCCACAAGATGAAGCCTGGATTAAAGCTGCTGTTACCTGTCCTGTTTTGCCAGTTGCTGGCGTATGCCGATGTTGGCATCGCAGCTATCGCCAACGAGGCCAGCCCCGCGTCTGCTGGCTTGTACACTTTTGGTTACCGTGTGGGAGAACGCCTGGCGGATGTCAAATTCAAGGATGCCGACGGGCGCGAGGGTGTGCTGTCGCAACTGGCGGGCAAGCGTGGTGCCATCATCGTCATGCGCGATGCGGAATGTCCGGTATCGCAACGCTATGCACCGCGACTGGCTGAATTTGAAAAAGAATATACATCGCAAGGCTTTAATTTTGTGTACGTCGATGTCAGCCCCTATTCCGCTACAGATGCAAATACAGAAGCAAAAAAAAGTGCGTCCAGCAGCAAGCTGCAAGGTCGAGTGGTACTCGATACCAGTCGCGCCATCAGCAATGCCTTGCGGGCAGCATCTACCTCGGAAGTGTTTTTAGCAGATAACCGGGGCACCCTGCTGTACCGTGGTGCCATCGACGACCAGTACGGCATCGGTGTGCACAAAGACGCTCCCGGGCAAACCTGGCTGCGCAAAGCCATCGCCGAATACCAGTCAGGTAAAGACATTGTCACCCCACAAAGTGAGGCCAGTGGTTGCCTGTTGCCCGACCATGCTGGCGAAGCGGTACAAAACCGGCCCGTCACCTATCACAACCGCATCAGCCGCCTGATCACACAAAAATGCGAAATGTGCCACCGCGATGGCGGTGTTGCGCCCATGCCCTTGCAGACTTATGCACAGGTTACAGCCCGAAAAACCATTATCGATTACATGACCAGCAAGCGCCTCATGCCACCCTGGGGTGCTGACCCCGGCGTTGGTCACTGGGCCAATGACAGAAGCCTGTCAGAACAGGAACTGGCCGACCTGTCTAGCTGGTTGAAAGCAGACAGCCCGGCAGGCAATGCCAAAGAAGCCCCCGCCCCTCGCACCTATGTGGCAGGCTGGGACATGCTCAAGCCAGACGCCGTACTGCAAATTGCCGAGCCACATCAAGTACCGGCCCAGGGCGTGGTTGAATATCAGTACAGCTACCTGAAAACCAATTTTGACAGCGATAAATGGGTCACCGCGATGGAAATACGCCCGTCGGCCCCTAAAGTGGTACACCATATTTTAGTGTTCCTGGAAGAACCAGGCGCCAAGCGCCAGGCCGGCGGTATTGACGGTTTCTTTGCCGCACTGGTGCCTGGTACACCATTGACGACCTTCCCGGAGGGTGCGGCCAAGAAAATCCCCAAAGGTGCCTGGCTGAAATTCCAGATCCATTACCAGCCCAACGGTACTGCACAAACCGATCAGGCAAAAATCGCCTTCCAGTTCGCTGGCGACGTGAGCAATGCCGAAGGCAAATTAAAAGAAGTCAAAAGTGAATCCGCCTTCAATGCCAAGTTTGAAATACCGCCCGGTGCTGCCAATTACCCTATCGAATCCCTCTACCTGTTCCGCAAGCCCGGCAAACTGACGGCCCTGATGCCACATGCGCATCTGCGCGGCAAAGCCTGGAAGATAGAACTGGTGGACCAGGCAGGCAAGCGCAGCCTGTTGCTGAATATTCCCAAATACGATTTCAACTGGCAAACGGCTTATCAGTTTAAAGAAGCCATCCATGTCCAGCCCGGCATGCGCATCGCTGCCACCGCCTGGTATGACAATTCCAGCGACAACCCGTCCAATCCCAATCCCAAAGCGGCCGTGCATTTTGGTGAACAGACCTTTGAAGAAATGATGATCGCTTATTTTGACTGGATACCAGATTAAGGCGAATCAAAACTGGCGTGTTATCGCGGCTGCGGCAAAGCCAAAGCCCGCATGACACCCAGGCCCAGCAAGGTAAAATTGAGCACGCTGATCAACAGCGCAAAAAACACAAAGGCCAGCCAGGGCAAAGCCTGTACATTAAAGGGCAGGAACAGTGATGCAAATACCCGCGCGTCAGAATACATACCATTGCGCAGGGCTTCGTATTGAAAGATATAGCTGGTATCGCTAAAGGCGGAATAACACATGACAATGCCCAGCACCTGCAAGGCCAGCCTTTGCCAGGCATCTGTAGCGCGTAATAAAAACAGGCAGGCCATCATCAGCAAAACTGGCAATGCCACTGCCAGCAGATGTGTCACCTGCCATTGCGCCAGCAAGGGGAAATCGGCACTGCTCATCCATACCGGCTTGATCATGTAATAGCCACCGCAAGCAAAAAACAGCAGCAAGATCAGGTAGGGAATCCACAACTTCGTGGCGCGGGTTGATACCATCAGCAAAGCACTGCCACACAGCGCCGGCCCCAGCAAACCACCCAACAAGACCAGGCTTTGCCAACCACCGGCGGTGATAGCCGCACCACCATCTGCATCCATCTGAAACCAGTAAAACGATCCCCCGGTCAGCAGGCTGCCCAGCCCGTGCCCCATCTCATGCACAAACACCCCCACATACCGCAGCGGCGCTGTCAGCAGATATACCAGATATGCCAAATTGGGAAACAGCAAGGGCAAAACCACCCACAGCAAGAAAAACCCCGCCATCAAAGACAGCAACATCCGCCTGTGGCCCAGGCCACGATTGCTGGCTATAGTGTTTGAATAGATGGATCGATCATTGACAGGCATGGGTGTTCCCGTAGGTAGAAATTTCTGGCATAGTGTAAACCAGCTATGATATACGGGGTGGTAATTGGTGCGCGCAGCGCACCCTACACGGTGCCAGAATATTGGACGCCCGGTTCCAAATTCGCGATCATTTTGTAGGGTGCGCCGCGCGCACCAGATATTTGGGTAGGTAAAATTCCCTGTAGATGAAAGAAACCTGGCTCACACGTCACTTCAACCATCTTGAAAAATAATGCAGGTGAGCGATGCGCTGCGCCTGGTAACTAAACACCACAGAGGCCAATTTGCAAATCGCGTTTATCCAGGAAGAACAATACGAATCGGCTGTCGACCTGCTGCACGATATGAGCGCTCATTACAATGGTGAAGACGCCGTGTCCAGACAAGTCATCAGACAGCATTTCATGACAAACCTGACCGGACCTGATTCATCCATACGTATAGTCGTCGCCACGCGCGATGATGGCGTGGTGGTCGGGCTGATCGCAATCACGATATTTCATTCCCTGGTCAACGCGACGGCAGGTGAGACGGGACAGCTTTTTGTGAAAGAACTGTATGTACTGCGTGCAGAACGTCGCAGCGGCGTTGGTGAGGCATTGATAAAATGGGCGGCGCGTTATGCACTGAGCAAAAATTGCGTGCGGGTTGACTGGCATGTCAGGGCTGACAATGAAGCCGGACTGCGTTTCTACCAAAGCCTGGGGGGCATACCTGTCGATGACAGATTATGCTACCGCCTGTCAGGTACTGCCCTCACCCACGCGGCAAAAACCGACTGTGAATGAGGCATCAGTCTGCTTAAAAATTGCGCATCAGATCTTACTTCGCCGTCACCCGCCAGATAATATTACCTACGTCATCTGCCACCAGCAGGGCACCCTTGCTGTCAACAGCAACACCAACCGGGCGCCCCCTCGCCTTGCCGTCTGCAGTTAAGAATCCGGTGAGTATGTCTTGCGGTGCACCGGCCGGCTTGCCGTCGGCAAAGGGTACAAAAATCACCTTGTAGCCACTGTGAGGCTTGCGGTTCCATGAACCATGCTGGCCAACAAAGGCACCACCGGCATAGCTGGCAGGCAGCATTTTGGCATCATAAAAGGTTAGCCCCAGTGAAGCGGTATGTGAACCCAGTGCATAATCCGGCACCAGCGCTGTTGCCACCAGATCAGGTCGTTGCGGCTTTACCCGCACATCCACATGCTGGCCAAAATAGCTGTAGGGCCAGCCATAAAATCCGCCATCGCGTACCGATGTCATATAGTCTGGCACCAGGTCGTTACCCAGTTCATCTCTTTCATTCACGGCGGCCCACAACTGCCCACTCTGGGGTTGCCAGGCCAGCCCGTTGGCATTGCGCAAGCCGCTGGCAAACAGGCGCATACGGCCTGTTGCAATGTCAATTTCATGAATGGCGGCACGGTCTTTTTCATTTTCCATACCATTTTCTGCGACATTGCTGTTGGAGCCCACTGACACATACAGACGCAAGCCATCGCGGCTGGCTACCAGGTCCTTGGTCCAGTGATGGTTGATTTTTCCGGCAGGCAAATCCACAAATTTCACGCCCGGCTCCACGATACTGGTTTGCCCGTTCTTATAGGAGTAACGCATGATAGCGTCGGTATTGGCGACGTATAAATAATCCCCGACCAGAGCCATGCCAAATGGTGAATGCAAGCCTTGCAAAAACACGGTGCGGCTGGTGGCCACGCCGTGTTCATCCAGGCCACGTAATAAGGTAATGCGATCGGGGCTGGGCACACTGGCACCGGCAGATCCTTTGACCTTCTTTTCCACCCAGTTGCGTACCGCTTTTAAGCCACTGCTGGTATCGTGTACTGCTGGCGCATTGCTTTCAGCCACCAACACATCACCGTTGGGCAAGACATGCAGCATGCGCGGATGATCCAGCCCTGCTGCAAATGCCGTCACCGCCAGACCGTTGGCAGCCTGCGGTTTTTCACCCTTTGTCCAGCCTATGGCGGGGGCGATGTTAATCGTCGGCAAAATAGATTTTTCGGGCTCAGGCAGGTTGGGTTGGGTGCCAAAGCCACGGACTTCTGGCGCGCTACTTTGTGCACTGCATGTCTGCACTGCCAACAGCATTGCAGGCACCACCAACAGGCATAATCTGGCGGCAATACGGCGCGGGGTATCTTTCAGATTTGCCACTAAAGTGGCGGACGCGGCAGGTGTCATGATTGCTCCAGGCTGTAACGGGAAAGTGGTTCCCCATTACATCCCCCTGCGCGCACCCAGTCTGTTCGTCAACGTACAATAAACCTGCAATAAACCGTCATTGCCGGAATTTATATTTTTTACGGTACCACGGTGGTAAACAAATACACCGCAAAAATCACACAATGAATAGTGCCCTGCATGACGGTGGTACGGCCAGTACCCAGTGACAGCGAGGTAATAATCAGTGACAGCAACAACAGCACGCTGGATTTGGCATCAATACCCAGCGTCAGTGACCAGCCGGTGGCCAGCGAAATCACTGCCACCACAGGAATAGTCAGACCTATGCTGGCAAGTGCCGAACCCAGGGCCAGGTTGATACTGGTCTGCAAGCGATTGGCGCGGGCAGCACGGAAGGCAGCAACCCCTTCAGGCAACAACACCACAATCGCAATGATGATACCGACCAGGGCATTCGGCGCGCCTGCGGCCAGCACGGCATTTTCCAGCGTTGGTGCCAGTGACTTGGCCAGCAAGACCACGGCCCCCAGACACAGCATCAGCAAACCGGCACTCATCCAGCTCATTGCATTGGATGGCAAGGGTGCATGCGCATCTTCGTCTGCGGTGGCGACTTCGGGCAAAAAATAATCACGATGGCGCACCGTCTGCACCAGCACAAAGGTACCGTACAGTACCAGCGAAACAATAGCGATAAAAGTCAATTGGCTGGGGCTGTAATACGGGCCGGTTACGGTGGACGTAAAATTGGGCAAGACCAGGGTCAGCACTGCCAATGCCGCCAGCGTCGCCAGTGAGGTGCTGGCGCCACGCAGGCTGAAACTTTGTTCCTTGTGCAGGCTGGCACCGGCCAGCAGGCAAATACCGATAATGCCATTGAGGATAATCATGATGGCAGCAAACACCGTATCCCGCGCCAGACCGGACGTGGCTTCCCCACCGGCCAGCATCAGGGACACAATCAGGGCGACTTCGATCAGCGTCACCGCCAGGGCCAGCAGTAAGGTGCCAAATGGCTCACCGATGCGATGCGCCACCACTTCGGCGTGATACACCGCAGTCAGCACACCACCAAACAGAGCAGCCGTCAGCACGATGGCATACCAGGTGCCGGATATCAACAGAGAACCCGCCAGGATGATCCAGGCGGCAAAGGGGGTGATAACAGACCATGATGGTAAACGTGCGGGAATTTTCATAGTAATCCAGAGTGCTGTCGTGTGGTCCGCAGACAGGGCGGATCACACAAACAATGTGAGCCAGATGAAAGAATAGCCGAAAATTGCCTACCACATCAGATGATTCACAAGCAGCCGCGCATCAAAAGGCGACAAGCAAATGTTACGTAGGGTACGCCGCGCGCACCTTGTTCAATCACTTCACATCCATTTTACAGAGACGGTGCGCGTGGCGCACCCTACTGGGTTATGGCTTCGCGATAGAGTTTAAAGAATTTAAACACCTTCGGCGACTCGTCACAAAAGCAAAAAACGATAATAATTTCACGACTATCTAATGCTGACTAGCAGGGTGCGCCGCGCGCACCTTGTTCAATCACTTCACGTCCATTTTACAGAGACGGTGCGCGTGGTGCACCCTACTACGTAGCACCTTCCCTTCTGCATTACAGCGGCGTCTCTGCCACCGAATTCAACTGCTCTGCTGTCGGGAAATTCTTGACCAGATAGCGGGCGGGATAGCCCTCCACTTCCTGCATCAGGTCGGCGGCAATGCTCATGGCGGCGTCCCAAGTAATGATCTTGGTCCGGTGCTCGCTCTCTGATTCGCCGGGTATCAACAAAGCGACCAGATCGGTTTTCGGTAACAGCGTTACCACGCTCTGCGTCCAGGTGCACAAGGATGTCAGCAGGCCGGTTTGTTTGTTTTTGAAGACGGTAAAGGTGGCTACGAAAACGTCTGCCTTGTTTTTTTCGTACAGGGCTTCCAGCAAATCTTTCTGCGAGCCATAGTCTTCAGCGAGATAATATGTCTGCAATGATTTCAGGCTCGCAGCAACGTCAGTATCTTCCGGTGTGTAGCTGACGACCTGGCCGTTCTTGATCTTGTACATGTGAGCAGAAACCGTACGTCCTTCTTTTTCGGCACATTCCTGCGCATAAACTATCATAAAAAACAGACCCGCCTTATTTGATGCGGGTGTCACCAAAAAACGCCCGCGTGTCGGCACCATGATGACTGGGTCGCTGCCGCAATTAGCGCGATATGCCAGGTCTGGCAACAGGATGCGCGAAGAATCGTAGGCATCATCCCACACACCTGCGACCACACCGACGCCAAGTTCAACAAATTTATCGGCAGTACGGTCACGCAGGTTGCCCAGTGCCACATCCATCGCATCCTGCACGCTGACACCCCAGGTTTCAAAATTGGAGCGATTGACCAGCGCCATGGAATGTTCCGTGTCATAAGCCAGCATCAGCACGGCATCATCGCTGAAGTTCAGTGACGCTTCATCATAGGACATCGGTTTATCCTGGATCAGGCTGGTCAGGCGCAGGTATTCGCCCTGCCCGCGTGGCTTCACACTAGGCATGAGATGCGCTTTGGCGCTGGCAAAATCGTCCGGTATGCCTTCCAGTTTCAGGCCAGCGGTATATTTCAACAGTACTGTATCACGCTGTTTTTTTGGCGAAGCGCAGTAGTCACGGTAGGCATTGTGCAGGTTCAGGACATGAGAACCATTCTCGCCCACCAGCAGGCGGAAATCAGCTTCATCAAAACGGATGAGCTGATCCACGCCCTGCCTGCGCGCAAAATCAATGACGATCTGCCCGAACTTTTTGGTGGATGGCGTACTGCTGAAAAAATCAAAAATGCCCATGGCTGTCCTGTGCGGTTCGTTACTGCGTCATTCAAGTGGGTGAATCTGCTGTCTTATTTTACCAAGCTTTGTGGCAAATCCGGCATTTTGACAGACCCGTGCAATCTCCTTTGGTATTGGCTACCGAGTACCGGCCAAACAAACAATCCAAACAATCCCTCCAAACAATCACCCCCTTGAGCAGCCATACACATCGCATGCGATACCAATTTGCGTATCATCATCCACAAAAAATTGATTGGCTGATTTCTTGTATGCCTTTTAGCATGTGCTACACGGCTGTGAATATCAAACCCTTGCAACCAGCCCCTCAGGTCACCATGCCATCACCGGATACAGCATGAGCACACTGTCCAGAATTACCCTCGCCGTATTGATCAGTAGCACCTTGCCGGCACGTGCTGGGCTACCGATCTTGCCGCCCATGCCTGCCATTCCGTCCGCATTGCCGATAGACAGCGTACCAATGGGCGACAGCAAAACTGCTACCGAGGTCAAGCTAGGCATACCGATCACACCTGGCCCTTTTCAGCCAAGCTGGGAATCAATCGAAAAAAACTACCCAGGCACGCCAGCATGGCTGCGTGAAGCCAAATTTGGGATATGGGTGCATTTCGGTCCGCAAGCCGCAGGCAAAAGCGGGGACTGGTATGCGCGCAAAATGTATAACCCCGGCACGCCGGCATATAAGAACCATCTCAAGGACTATGGTCACCCTTCACAAACCGGTTACAAGGAAGTCTTGCGTGACTGGAACCCTGTCCAGCTTGATCCCGCCAAACTGACTGCCATATACAAGGATGCCGGTGCCCGTTTCCTGATCGTGCAAGGTGTGCATCACGACAATTTTGATTTATGGGATTCACGCTACCAACCCTGGAATTCTGTAAGGATGGGGCCGAAACGTGATCTGGTCGGCGAATGGGCCAAGGCGGCCAAAGAGGCAGGCATACGCTATGGGGTGGCGTTTCACCATGAATATTCGTGGTGGTGGTGGCAAACTGCCTTTGGCGGCGATAGCCAGGGTGAACGTGCTGGCATAGCTTACGATGGTCAGTTAACACTGGCGGATGGTGTCGGCAAATGGTGGCAGGGGCTGGACCCCAGGTTGTTGTATAACATTGACCTGCGCGAATACCAGGGTGTCAGCAAAGCCGCCTATTCACCGTGGAGCCCACCACCGGATGGCCTGTTCAGCCGCCATCAGGATTTTGCCAAATGGTATGCCACACGCTGGGCATTACGCATGATGGACGTGGTGGATCGCTACGACCCGGATTTTATCTACACCGATGGTACCGGCCCGCAGCCCTTCAGTGGTGACCATACCGGCACCGGCTTCAAGGCCGATGCCACCCAGACAGTGATTGCCGATTTTTACAACCATGCCCTGAAGACACGCGGCAAAGTAGATACCTTCAGCATCATCAAGTTTCGCCCCAACACCAATGGCACGGTGAATACCGAAGAAGGCACCATCCCCCGCGACATCAAGACCGACCAGGCATGGATAGCAGAAACACCCGTTGGCGACTGGTATTACCAGCCCGGCTTTACCTATGATTCCGGTGCTGTCATCCGTTATTTGCTGGAAGAAGTGGCGCGTGACGGCAATGCCGCCATTTGCGTATCGCCCCTGCCGGATGGATCACTCGATGAAGGCAGTACCCGCATGCTGCAAGAAATCGGAAACTGGCTGCGCCTGAATGGTCAGGCCATTTATGGCAGCAAGGCCTGGGTGCGCCTGGGAGAAGATGAAAATTCGGGCAAAAATGCGGGTGAAGGCGAAAGTAAAAGCAACAAGCTGCGTACCCTGCCCGGCCGTTCCCTGGGGAAAAAGCAGGCTGATTTTGTATTTGGCCCGCATGATTTCCGCTTTACCAAAGGCAAGGATGGTTCGCTGTATGCGTTCAGCATGGCAGTACCGGCAGCCGGTACCGAGATCAGGATACGTTCATTGGGCATTGCAGAAAATCTGCTGGGCAAGCCCGTCAAATCAGTCAGTCTGCTTGGTCACCAGGGTGCACCGCTACAGTGGAAACAGCAGGCAGATGGTTTGGTCATTACTGCCCCATCTGCCATGCCATATGCAACGGCGGTCGCCTTTAAAATAGATTAACGTTCCTTGACTATGCCACGATAAATCAGGAAAGTCGCCAGCAAGCCAAAGCTGCCGGCCATCGCCATCCAGTAACCTGGCGATGCCTTGTCGCCGGTGGTTTCTATCAGCCAGGTAGAAACCAGTGGTGTCAGCCCACCAAACAAGGCTGTGGCCAGACTGTATGCCAGTGAAAAGCCAGTAGTACGGATGCGCACAGGAATAATCTCGGTCAGCGCAACTATCGTCGCACCGTTATAGCTGCCATACAGGAAGGACAGCCACAGCTCAACGATCAGCATGTGTTGAAAACTGGGGTTGGCGATCAGCCATGACAGCAAAGGGTAAGCCGTCACTGCCGTCAGGCCAGAGAACAAGGCCATGATGGGCCATCTGCCGATGCGGTCAGACAGCGCACCCATGACCGGCAGCCAGATGAAATTGGATACCCCCACGCACAATGTCACCAGCAGACTTTCCACCGTCGTCAGTTTCAGTACGGTCTTGCCAAAGGTTGGCGTGTAGACGGTGATCAGGTAAAACGATACCGTGGTCATCACGATCAGCATGGTGCCGGTGACGACCAGCGGCCAGTTAAGGGAAATGGTTTTCAGCATTTCCTTGAAGCTGGGATGCGTTTTTTGCGCCAGATATTCTTCAGTCTCTTGCAGCGAGCGGCGGATGTAAAACACCACCGGGATGATGGAACAACCAATGAAGAAAGGAATACGCCAGCCCCAGTCAGCGATAAATTCCTTGCTCAGGGTTTCATTCAGGAAGTAACCCAGGCCTGCCGAAAAGATGATGGCCACCTGCTGGCTGGCTGATTGCCAGCTGACATAAAAACCCTTGTGACCCGGCGTCGCCATTTCTGACAGATACACCGACACACCACCCAGTTCCACCCCGGCAGAAAAGCCCTGCAACAAGCGCCCGACCAGCACCAGGAAAGGCGCCAGCAAACCTATGGTGGCATAACCGGGGATGAAGGCGATCATGGCAGTACCAGACGCCATGATGCCCAGCGTCAGCACCAGACCCTTGCGACGACCAATGCGGTCGATATAACTGCCGAGGATGATTGCCCCCAGCGGTCGCATGAAGAAGCCTGCGCCGAAAGTAGCAAAGGTCATCATCAGGGCGGCATATTCACTGGTAGCCGGAAAGAATGCCTTGGCGATATAGGTGGCATAAAATCCGAACAGGAAAAAGTCATACATTTCAATGAAATTGCCGCTCGTGACACGGATCACGGTAAAGAATTTCGATTGGCGTGGTGCTGGTGCACTGCTTCCCTGATCAACGCTGCTGGGAGCTATGGTGGTTGTGCTAGACATGCTATTCGACCTTTGTAGTCGGTGGCTGATTTTTCAGTCAGCCGGGTCTGTGAAAATTGAAACGGGGTGAAACGAAATAAGCTACCTCTTGCCTGCTACTGGTTCAAGTCCAGTCTCTGCAATCGCGCCAGCATTTTTTTCTGACGACAAAAAATTCAACAATGCCTGCGCCTGAGGCTGCACTTTGCTGCCAGTGACAATGGCAGCAGAGAAAGCCGTCGTCAATTGCACTTCTTGCGGCAGCAGGCCGACGATATCAATGCCTTCTACCGGCAATAATTCGCTGCGTTGCTGGCAACCAAAATCGGCTTCGCCATGGGCGATGATTTCACCGACTGGTGTGGCCGGAATCTGTGCTGCCTTGCCCTGCATCTGTTCGGTGATCTCCAGTTTTTTCATCAACTGGTGTTTGATATATTCACCACTGGCGCTATCGGAATAAGCCACCTTGCGGGCCTTCAGAAAAGCATTCTTCAAACCATCAACGGTACTGATGTCTGGTTTGGCATTGCCTTTTTTTACCGCGCAGGCGATCGGCGAATTGGCCAGCACCACCTTGCTGCCAGCTATCAGCTTGCCTTCTTTCATCAGGGTGTCGAGCGAATCGCCGACCATGATGACGACATCAATTTCTTCGCCGCGCGCCATGCGCACCGGGATGGCATTGGTGGTCGTACCCATGGACGGGCCCCAGCCGGACACCAGCTTGTCGCCGCTGGCCTGTTCATAGGCGGGTGCCAGGTTTTTGTAAGCCTGGGCAAAACCGCCAGAACTGACCACCCTGATGTCGGCAGCCACCGCCTGGCTGGCTGCACTTACGCTGGCAATAGCCAGTGCAAGCAGGGTGATATTGGTTTTAATATTGAAGCGGGAGATAAATTGAGACATAAATTGAGACATGGTGATTCCTTTCATTGGTCAGAACTTGTGCATCAGGCCCAGCGTCAGCCCAAGGCCGTTGCTGTTGTTGGCCTGGCTGCCAGTGACACCGGCAGCATTGCCTTTCCAATTAGTGTAATCAGTTTCGATATACACGGTGCTGCGTTTTGACAAAGATTTTTCCAGGTAAGCGAAACTGCGGTCGAAGCCGTCATCGACAAAGCCGCTGGTTTCGCGGCGCACACGGTAATACGCTGTGGTCAGGGTCAGGTCAGGGCCTACCAGCATGGCCACACCGGCAGAAGCGATGCGTTGCCGGGTTTGTTTGGTGGCGCTGGTGTCAGCACGGTTATTGCCGAAATTGGCCTTCAACTGCACGTTACCCAACTGATACGCCGCACCCAGGGTATAGGCTTGCAGGCCAAAATCGGCACTGTTTTTGAATTTCATATATGCGCCAGAAATACTCAGGCCATCCTGCTGATAGGCCAGGCCGGCACCCATGGTGGACAAGGCACTGCTATTGCCCGCCGCTTCACCAAACGAATACGATACCCGTGCCACCAGCGGACCAAAGTCGCCGGTGTATTTCAGCATATTATCCAGACGATAATAATTATCAGCATAGCCGCTGGTACCATATTGCACGCCAAATGCATGCGTGCCAAAAGCGGTATTGCTGAGGGCAGTAACATTGATGTTGGGGTTGAAACTGGCATAACGCATGCCCAGCGGGTCTACCGGCGAAATAGCATCAGACAGAATGGTCGCCTGACGACCAGCAGTCAAACTACCATAGCCGGATTTGATGCCGACAAAGGCCAGTCGGTCAAACAGCTTGTCTGATTTGGCAGAGGCGCCGGTATCGATATTCAGGCCACCTTCGAGCTGGAATACGGCGTCCATGCCGTCGCCCAGGGCCTCTTGCCCTTTGATACCCCAGCGGCTGGTATTATTGATGCCGCTGCTTAAAGCGGCGGTAGAACCGGATGCGACCGGCGCATTATTGGCATTGATACCCGTACTATAATGCACGCCCAGATCGGCGATGCCGTACGGAGTCACGGCGGATTGGGCAAAGGCGCTACTGCTAACACCCAGCAGCATGACGATGCAAGAAGGTTTGAACATGTTGTCTCCAAAGTTTTTGTGCCTTCTTGATGAGGCATTTTTATTGCAATAATGCTATTCGATGAATTGATCGATGCACAGGTCGATGCACGTACTGACAATACTATCGCCTGATATTTCTTTGGTCTGCATCATCCTTCACATGGCATAATTTGTGAATTGCAATATTTCTTAAGATTAATGCATGGGACGCATCAATTTCGATTTACAGGAACTACAGGCTTTCGTGGCCGTGGCCGATCGCAGCAGCTTCAAGCAGGCTGCCGAAGACCTGTTCCTGTCGCAGCCGGCACTTAGCCGCCGCATAGAAAAGCTGGAAGACACGCTGGGCGTCAAATTATTTGAACGCACTACGCGTCGTGTGCAACTGACCAATATAGGCCGGGGGTTTCTGGCCAATGTACGTACCGCGCTGGATGAGCTGGAAGGCGCGATACTGGGTGTGTCTGACCTGGCCGCACACCGCACCGGCATTGTCACCCTGGCCTGCGTGCCATCGGCCGTGCATTATTTTTTACCGGCGGTGCTGAAAAACTTTACTGAACGGTTTCCCAAGATACGCGTACGCATCCATGACGAAAGCGCGCAAGACGTGCTGAACCTGATCCTGGCGGGCGAAGCCGATTTTGGCATCAATTTTGCCGGGGCCGAAGACCCCGAGATCGACTTCAAGCCCATCTATAAAGAGAGTTACGTGCTGGCCATGCGCCATGACCATCCGCTGGCCAAACGCAAGAAACTGTCCTGGAAGGAAACCGCCAATGAACGTTATATTGCCGTGTCCAAATCCAGCGGCAACCGCAGCCTGATCGACAATGCCCTGGCAGGGGTGGAAAAACATCCGGCCATCTTTTACGAAGTCAATCATGTATCCGGCATCCTGGCGCTGGTGGAAGCAGGCATGGGTGTAGCGGCAGTACCGCGTTTATCCCTGCCCCCGCATATGCAGGCCACGCTGGTCGGTGTGCCTTTGGTGAACCCGCCCATCCACCGCACACTGGGCCTGATCTGCAAGCGCGGGCGCATCATGCCGCCCGCAGCGCAAACCCTGTTTGACATGCTGGATCAGAGTATCAAGAACGATAAAAAATCCCTGCCCTGATGAAACTGCCTTTCCCTTTTGCATTTTCCTTTCTGAAGCGCGGCCTGTATGTCCAGGTCATCTGCGGAGTCATCTTAGGCATAGGCTTTGGCTATGCCTGGCCAGCACTGGGGACGGAACTGAAACCTTTGGGTGATGCCTTCATCAAACTGGTCAAGATGATGCTGGCACCACTGGTGTTTTGCACGATCGCCGGTGGCATTGCCAGCCTGAATGAGCGGCGCGGCATAGCCAAAACCCTGCTCAAGGCGATGGCGATTTTTTATCTGCTGACCTTGCTGGCGCTGTTGCTGGGCTGGCTGGCCGCCGCCATCATGCAACCGGGTGCAGGCTGGCATTTTCATCCTGCTGCGGCAGACAAAAATGTCATGTCTGCCCTGTCCAGCGCCATGGAAAACCAGGGCCTGTCACGCTTTGTCCTGCACATCATCCCGGCCACCTATGTCGGTGCCTTTGCCGAACCCGAAGTTTTGCCAGTGCTATTGCTGGCCCTGCTGACGGGCTTTGCCATGGCACGCACGCGCCGCCCCGGCGACCGCATGCTGCATGTCGTGGATGAATTAAGCCGCCTGTGTTTCAGCATTTTTGGCAGCATCATGAAGCTGGCCCCCTTCGCTGCCTTTGCCTCGATGGCGTATACCGTGGGGCGCTATGGCATACAGTCCATCGCCGGTTTCAGTTACCTGATCCTGAATTTTTACCTGGCCTGCGCGGTATTTGTGGTCGTCATCCTGGGTGGTCTGGCCAGGCTGCATGGTTTCAGCCTGTGGAAACTGCTGCGCTACATACGTGAAGAATTATTCGTGGTGCTGGGTACCTCATCGTCCGAGCCGGTGCTGCCGCCACTGATGCAAAAACTGCAGGCCCTGGGCTGCAAGAAAGATGTCGCCGGGCTGGTACTGCCGATGGCGTATTCCTTTAACCTGGACGGCACTGCGATTTACCTGACACTGGCTTCCCTGTTCATCGCCCAGGCCTGTGACATACAGCTCAGCAATGCGCAAATCCTTGGCCTGATCGCCACCATGCTGCTGACATCCAAGGGAGCTGCCGGTGTCAGTGGCAGTGGCTTCGTGGCGCTGGTGGCAACGCTGACCGTGATCCCCGACTTGCCACTGGCGGGTGCCACCCTGCTACTGGGCATAGACCGCTTCATGTCAGAAGCCCGCGCCCTGACCAGCACCATCAGCAATGTCGTGGTGTGTCTGGTGGTGGCGATGTGGGAAGGCGCGTGTGACAGGAATATCCTGAAACAGCAGTTGGATCAGCGGGATTAAGTCTTCTTTTTTTTCTTATTCTTTTACAAGACTTACGCAAAATTGTTCCAGAACGTAGGTACGAAAAGCGCAGCGTAATCGTACGCATGTTGTGCCAGGCAACAACAAAGACACGTCCAATTCTCTCGCCTTTTGTCCGACAGAAAAAAACCTGGCTGCTTTGTATTTTTTCAAAAAAACAGCTGTTAGCGATAGCAAGCCGTGATGGACATCCGTACGATTACGCTGCGCTTGTACCTACGCGGGTTCAATGCGCAGCGCTGCTGTTTTGCGTAAGTCCTAATTTATATTGATTTGGATTTTTCCACAAACAAAAAAGCATCATCCGCCAGTTTGCGCAGCAGGCGTGCCAGTTCGGTCACATCCTTTTTATCCCAGTCGGTCAGCAGTGAAGTCATGATTTTCTCCCTGGCACCATCCAGTGCGTTGGTCATCACCTTGCCCTTTTCCGTAATCACGGCTTCCTTGATGCGGGCATCCTGCGCATTGACCTGGCGGGTAACCAGACCCGCCCCTTCCAGCTTCGTAATCTGACGGCTGACGGTGGTGTAGTCGCGGCCACACAGTTCCGCCAGTTCACCTATGCCCAGCGGCCCCCGGCGCTCTACACGCACCAGTAATGGGAACAGCGCACGATCAAGATCAACACCCGCGACAGCGATCAGCGCGGCGTCTGGCTGTGGGCGATTCAGGACGCCAGTCAGGTCAAGCAGCGCCTCACGCAATTGCATTATTTCTTCCTTCATGCTTTTCTTTCTGATTAAATATGTGCATAATACACTCAATTATTCAAAAACCTTCGCCCTCGCTACAGGGCTAACCTTCATTTCAGGAGTGATCTATGAAAGCAGCAATTATAGTTGAGGCAGGACAAGCGCCGGTCTATGGTGATTTCGGTGACTTGCAGGCACCACCGCCCGCCCCCGCACCAGGTAAAAGTCTGATCAGGGTAAAAGCATCGTCCATCAGCCAGGTAACCCGCAGCCGCGCGTCCGGCCAGCACTATAGCGCTGATGCGACAAGCGGCTTCATACCCGGGGTTGATGGCACTGGTGTGGATGAAAACAATCAGCGCGTCTATTTCCTGTTGCCAGATAAACCATACGGTGCGATGGCGGAATGGTGCATCGTCGACAAGACCCATTGTGTCGCCCTGCCAGACAGTCTGGATGATGCCGTGGCCGCTGCGTTGGCGATTCCGGGCATGTCGTCGTGGGCGGCATTGATGGAGCGTGCGGGCATGCAGGCGGGTGAAACCGTCCTCATCAACGGTGCGACCGGCGCATCTGGCCGACTGGCCATACAGATTGCCAAGCATCTGGGTGCAAAAAAAGTCATTGCCACAGGACGCAACACCGCCGTCTTTGATGATCTGCAACTGCTGGGTGCCGACGTGACCATCAACCTGAATCAGGATAAAGACACGCTGGAACAAGCCTTCAAGCAGGAATTCGAGCAAGGCATCGATATTGTCCTGGATTATCTGTGGGGACCAAGTGCCGAACTGCTGCTGATCGCCGCCGCCAAGGCCAGCCCGGATGGCGTGCCAGTCCGCTTCGTGCAGATTGGTTCAGTCGGCGGTGCAGACATCAATCTACCAGGCGCGGTATTGCGTTCATCGGCTTTGCAACTCATGGGTAGCGGTATAGGCAGCGTTCCTTTTCCCAAGCTGTTCAAGGCAATCAAGTCGGTATTAAATGCCGCACCGCTGGCCGGTTTCAAGATAGCCATCACTCCCATGCCACTGGCAGATGTGAGCCAGGCCTGGCGTATGGACAGGGCCGACTCACGCATCGTCTTGTTGCCCTGATTGCGGGGAACAATTCGATTTAATGGATTATCAATATCTGTATTAGTCAGGCAGCAATCGCGCAGAAAATGTGCCGACAACCGGGCGCGATTGCCTGCCATGTTCTACACAATTTGTAGCCCCCAGATCACGTGTCTGCTCTGCATGCCCCTCTGCATACTATTAATGTCGCATAGCAACCAGCACCAGGCATCATGACAAGGAGCGGCACACGCCAGCATATCGCCGATCAGCATTTGTCAGACAAATAGAAAATCCCCCCCATAAGCTGCAACACAGTTAGTGTAATGACATTCAATTTGCAATCATTTACTTGCAAAATGGCAAGGATAAGCCGATAGTGAATAGAGAGACCAAGTATCTCGGAGACAAAATATCTAGCTCTTACTGTTGCCCCACAAGTTAAAGAAAACCAGCGGGCAAGACAGTTATGCAGGCCATCGCTTTACCCAAAGCGACATGTAAGCAACATGTGTTTGATTTTGTAGTGCATTTCCCTTTGCTGGAATCAATGAGGACGTCATGAAAATTAAAAATCTTCCTATCGGTACACGGCTTGGTATCGGCTTTGGTCTGGTGTTGCTGCTGGCCACAATCTCGTCCTGCATAGGTTTGTGGCGTTTGAATGAAGTCGCCAGTAATACCCGCGCCATGATGCAGGAACCGCTCAAAAAAGAACGCATGACGGCTGAATGGTACCGGGTTACCGTGGCAGGTCTGAAACGCACACTGGCCATCGTCAAAAGCAGTGATGATTCCCTCGGGGATTTTTTTGCCAGCGACATCAAGGCATCTACCGCCCGCAATAGCGAAATCCAGAAATACATGGAAGAGCATGTCAGCTCGCCCGAAGAAAAAAAACTGCTGGACAATATCGTCACCGTGCGCAAGCAATACATTGCCACCCGTGACCTGATAGGCAAAGCAAAAAAAGACGGCCAGGCAGACGAAGTTGCCAAGCTGTTTGAAAAATTCATGCCAATATCCGAGGCTTACCAAAAAAGCGAACTCGACTATCTTGAATTCCAGCAGCAGGAAGTGGATAACCTCAGCAAGGATGTTGATGCCATTGCTGCCAACAGCCGCATCCTGATCAGTATCATGATCGTGACCTTCATCCTGTTTGGCAGTTTGTGCGCCTGGTACCTGACCCGGGGCATCACTCGCCCCATGAACAGTGCTGTCACACTGGCCCGCAGCGTCGCCGATGGCGACCTCACCAGCCATATCGAAGTCAACTCCACAGATGAAACCGGCCAACTCATGCAGGCCTTAAAAGACATGAATGACGGGCTGCAAAAAATTGTCAGTGAAGTGCGTGACAGTACCGACACCATCGTCACCGCATCGACAGAAATTGCCGCAGGCAATATGGACCTGTCTTCACGCACCGAAAGCCAGGCGGGCTCACTCGAAGAAACCGCTTCGTCGATGGAAGAACTGACCAGCACCATGCAACAGAATTCGCAGAATGCCAAAGAAGCCAACAATCTCGTCAACGCTGCATCCGAAGCGGCAGTCAAAGGCGGTTCTGTAGTGTCGCAGGTGGTTGATACCATGGGTTCCATCAGCGCGTCATCCAAAAAGATAGTCGATATCATTGCCGTGATTGATGGCATCGCCTTCCAGACCAATATCCTGGCATTGAATGCCGCCGTCGAAGCCGCCCGCGCTGGTGAACAAGGTCGGGGCTTTGCCGTGGTGGCATCCGAAGTCCGCAACCTGGCACAGCGTTCTGCCAGCGCCGCCAAGGAAATCAAGGAGCTGATCGCCGACTCGGTAGAAAAAGTGGATGAAGGCGCACGCCTGGTCGACCAGGCCGGTGCCACCATGACGGAAATCGTGCAAAGAGTCGCCCACGTCACCAACATCATGAGCGAAATCAACAATGCCAGCAATGAACAGTCTGCCGGCATACAGCAGATCAACCAGGCCATCATCCAGATGGACAATGTCACCCAGCAAAATGCCGCCCTGGTGGAAGAAGCTGCCGCTGCCGCACAAAGCCTGCAAGACCAGGCAGCCAACTTGTCTAACGTAGTCAGCATTTTCAAGCTCAACCGTCAGCCCAGCTATGCAAGCCCGGCAGCAGCGCGCCCGGTCAGGACAGCAGCAGTATCTGGTAACAGATCCAGTGCCAGGGTGACTTATCAGCGTTAACAATGGCTACATGATGGACGTCCAGAAAACCACGGCTACAGGTGCAGGCATACCATGAAATTTTTGCCTGCCTTGGCTGCTCTATTCATGTTCATGTATCAGTCTGATGGCATGGCCAACACCATCATACGCACAGCCGCCCAGGAAGCATCTGAACCCAAGTTCATCACCATCAATCAACAAGGCAAAACGAGTATCGACGGCATTTGTGTTGACATCATGCGTGGGTTGGAAAAAGTTGATCCTGGCTTGAAGTTCGTCGGTGACCAGATCTGGCAACCACGCATTCGCATTGATGCCGGCATGAACGCAGGCAACATCGACGCCATTTGCGGTGTGCAACGCATAACACGCAACACCTCGCAATATCACTTCCTCGACACCGTGCTGTTTAGTGTCAGCTACCTGCTGGCCGTACGCGCCGATGACGACATTGACATCCAGAACTGGGACGACATCCGCAAGCTGGGTGACAAAGGTGTCATCCTGACGCTGCATGGCTTTGGCATTGTCAATATCCTGGAAAAAATGGGGGGGCTGACAATCGATTCCGGCGCCACCTCGTCCCTGTCGAATCTGAACAAGCTCCTCGCAGGGCGTGGCCGCTTCTATTGCCACCGTTCGCCAGGTATCAAACTATCGATACAGCAGGCTGGTCTGGAGAAAAAAATCCGCCTGCTGGCCAAACCACAGTTGTCAGAAAAATTTTATATGGCCGTGTCCAAAACCTTGCCCGCCGACCACACTAAAAAAATCAGTAACGCGCTGGTCGTGATGGAAAGCAGTGGTGAATTGAGGCGGATATTTGAAAAATATCAGGAATAAAGACCACCGCCCACTCACGCATCCACCTGCCGTGTAACATCGCCATACCGCTGCACCCAGGTCCAGGCAACGGCGGTTGTCAGCAGTGCGCATATGCCTATACCTTCGACCATGCCTTCGCGGCCTGCTGGTAATGTAGCTTTCAGGATTTCACCCAGCACGATGGCCACCGCTGTAATCAGGAAACCGCATAGCGAAGACGCCGTCGCCGCCAGTTTGCTGAACGGTGCCGACACGGCCGATTGGCCGCAGGACTGGTGAATGGCATGTGCAAACAGGAACAGTGATTGCGGCAGCAGGATGGCCCAGATCGATTGCCAGCCCATCTGGTTCAGCATCACGATGGCGATACCACCAATCAGCGTAATCAAACCCGCGATTTTCAAAGTCGTGCGTATGCCATGTTCAGCCAGCCATTTGCGGCAGGCAAACGTACCGGCAAGATGTACCAGGGAACTGAGGGAAAACAGATAACCCAGATCCAGCGCATCCAGCCCATACAGATCAGTAAAAACAAAGGGGGACAGCGACAGGAAAAAATAATGGCCGGAATAACTGAATGCCGTCAGCGCTGCATAACTTAAAAACAGCGGGTGTTGCAAAATCTGCCTGAACTGGTGCATGCATTGTTTCAGGATATCGGCAATGCTCGCTTTTTCAGCGTGTTCAGCATCATCGGCGTCATCAGTGTCATCGGTTTCCATTGTGGCCGGTGCCGGAGCCGTTTCCGGCAGTCTGATGGCAATGAACACCAAGGCCAACGCACTACAGACTATAAGCGTACCCAGCGCAGCACGAAAGCCGCCGACATAAATCAGACTGGCACCAAGCAGCGGGCCAGTCAGTGAAATCAGGCCCAGCCAGGAGAAAGACAGCGACAATATGCGTATCCCATCCACCGGCTGAAAACAGTCACGCACAATGGCGCGTGCACAGACACCGGCAGCAGCAATCCC
Source organism: Undibacterium sp. Ji49W (assembly GCF_049340205.1). Lineage (NCBI taxonomy): Bacteria > Pseudomonadati > Pseudomonadota > Betaproteobacteria > Burkholderiales > Oxalobacteraceae > Undibacterium > Undibacterium sp. Ji49W. Next base: position 52,280 of record NZ_JBMPOW010000012.1, read on the forward strand.
CAGTCCCTGAAAAACCCGCCCCACCAGCAATACACCAAGCTCGCTGGTGAACGTGACGAACAAGCTGGCAAGCAGCAGCATGCCCAGACCAAACAACAAGACCCACCTGCGCCCCAGCCTGTCGGCCACCGGCCCCCAGATAATCTGGCCAAAGCCAAAACTGATGACCAGTATCGACAACGTCATTTGCGCTTCGGCGTCAGAGATGCCCAACTGCACTTTCAACAATGGCAACGCTGGCAAATACAGATAGCTGGCCACAGGATGCAAGCCAAGTAGCAGCACCAGCACGAACAGCAAAGTGCCCTGGCGCATCTGTTGGATTGTTTTTACGGGCATCAGCGCTTTCTTTTACCTGAGGAGAAATTCAGTCTCCATGGTAGCAGCCAGCATTAATATGGCCATGACAGTTTGGTGACAGAGATTATCAGGATGTGTTGACTCGGTCCATCAAAAGAAAAAATGCTGCTTCAAAGGTAATGATGCTGCACCAATGGCGGTTGCGTCACCACTGATTTCTGAAGCGACAATGAGCGCCTGTGGGCGTTGCACCCCACGTCTGGGAATATTGTCGATGACCAGTCTGGCGATCAGGCGCTCTGCCAGTGCCTTTGGCAAACGTCCACCTAGCACGATGCGTTCGGTATCAAGTATGCCGACAATGGCAGATGTCACCAGCGTCAGCGCAGGCAGGCAACGGTCTATCCAGCGGTCTACGCAGGGCCAGGCCGGGTCAAGATGCTCCAGCATGTCGTGGATAGTGGCAAAGGACTGGCCATCTTCATGACACATCAGACGCAGCATTTCCAGCGTTGGCCTTTCCAGACCCTGCCCCGGCAAGAAACCGGCAAATTCACCGGCATTGCCATGAGCACCGCGCATGCACTGGCCCCGGTACACAATACCGCCGCCAAATCCATGGCTAAAAAATAGATAGGCAAAATTCTGGCAGTGCATGCCCACGCCCAGCAGGCTTTCACCTATGGCTGCGGCATTGCCGTCATTGTCCAGCCAGACCGGGTAGCCCAGTTCTTTTTCCAGCAACAGATCAAGATCGATCAGCGCCAGGTCATCCAAAGGTTCGGGCGGGTTCAGTCTGGCTCCCTGGCCGACAAAAAAACCTGTCATGCCCACGCCCACCCCAAACAGGCGATTGCGCGCCATCGGGTGCAGATCCAGCAACTGGTCTATGGCGATACGCAAGTAGCTGCACAATTCCAGCCGCGTAATGGGGGCCATGCGCTTTGTGGACTGCCCGATCAGATTGCCGGCAAAATCGATCAACACCAGATTAATCTCATCGGTAGCGATAGAGGCACCGATGCAAAACGCAAAGTCTGCCACCAGGGCAATCTGGGGACTGGGTTTGCCCCTGGCCTTGCTGGGCAGGGCATCGGTAAATACCAGCAAACCCCGGGCGGCCAGGTCATCCACCAGTCGCATGACGGATTGCGCCGCCAGACCGGTCACCCTGGCCAGATCCGCCCGCGTCACCGCCACCTTGCGCCGCACCAGATCCAGCAACTGCCTTTCATTGGCGGTCACCGTGACAGGCTCACGGACTTCACGCGAAAATTTGCTGTGAAACCGCAGGCTGGAATGAGGATTATTTTGATGTGGCATTGAAGTGGCAAATTCAAGGTGAATACAAAGCACAATAAAGACCTGCCGACGGTAACAACACCACGGCACACGATTGAATTAATTATATAAAAATTAAATCACTTACGCTGAGTAAATATGCCTACGGGATAATAGACGGGCTTCAATTTTGCCTTTGCTTCCCATTTGTTTGGTTCCAGGTTCAAATTTACGTCTAAAAAATTATCAATAAAACATACATTCACATAAAAACCACAAAAACATCCGTGGTTCAGGTTTCATGTAATAATTAAGTCACAGGAAGTGAATAAAATAAAAAAGGACGAGCTGACCCTTTTTCCAGGGCGGACGAACTAACCAAGAGGATGACAAATGAAACCAGCACCCTATTCCCGTGATTGCCGCCATCTCCAGCGCAAGCCTGCCCTGCTGCCACAGCTATGTGGCCTGAGCCTGATTGCCCTGGCGGTTAACAGTGCCTACGCCCAAACCATACAAACCACACAAACCACACAAACCACACAAACTGCCGAAGACGATAAAGTCAGCACGATTACCGTCACCGGCAAGGCACTGGCGCTGAACAAGGCCATCTCGTTGAAACGTGACGGCAATACCATTGCGGACGGCATTTCTTCCGATGAAATCGGCTCCATCCCTGACTTTGGCCTGGGCGAAGCAGTACAGCGTGTGGCCGGGGTGTCGATGATTTTGAACAATGGCCGGGGTGAAGCACAGTTCATGACCCTGCGTGGTCTGAACCCTGATTACAATAGCCTGACCATCGATGGCATCACCTTCCCCGGTACAGAAACCACCAGAAGAACCGTGTCACTGGACGTGCTGCCCTCGTCATTTTCAAAACAGGTAAATATCTATAAAAGCCTGAATGCCGACATGGATGGCAATGCCATCGGTGGCACCACCAACCTGGTGACCCGCAGCGGCCTGGATAAACGTGGCTTTCATGTCTCTGGCAGGGCCGATGTCTCGCAATGGCGGGCGCTGGAAAAGAGTGATTCCAAACCATCCGGGCAAGCTGAAATGACCATCAGCAATACCTTTGGCAGCGATAACCAGTTCGGTGTGCTGATGTCTGCCGGTTATTACAAACGGCAATCGTCGTCCTTGCTGACTTCAATCGACAGCTATAGTTATTTCCCGACCACAGGCAGCCAGACCAATGCGGCCAAAATCAACCAGACCACCGCCAGCGTGGATGGCAGCATCGCCTTCCCGGACCGCGAAAGATGGCTGACCTATGACAATAACCGCGAGCGCAAAAGCCTGTTCGCCCGCTTTGATTATGATAACCGCGAAAACCTGAGCGCCCACCTGACCGCAGGTGCGTTCGAACATGTCAACACCGAAGACCGCCGCTCGCAGTGGTTGCAAAATGCCACGGCAGCGACTTCCCCTGTCAATATCATTTCCGCCACTGAAGGCAGCGTCGGCGTGGGGCAATCACAAACTGATTATTCTGCCTTTACGCAAACCCGCCGCATCAGTTATGTAGAGGCCGGTTTTGCCTACATGCCAGCCAAAGACAGCGTGATTGAAGCCGTCGTCAACAGTGCACTGGGCAGCTACCGGCAAGAATCGCAGTTATATACCTTCGTCAGCGCCAATTCTGCCAGCTTGGCCTATAACTACAGCGCCCAACCCGGCCAGATGCCTGTCCTGACACCAGTCAACCGCGCCTATCTGCAAGATGCCAGAAACTTTACACAGACTGAAAACACACGCAATGACGAACAAAGCAAAAACCGTTCAGTCGTCGCGAAAATCAGTTTTTCAAAAAATCTGGATGAAGGTTCTACCGGCTGGGGTTATAAAACAGGCCTGCAATCCCGTAAGCTAACGCAAAACTATAACTTCGACGAAGTGGCCAAATACATTCCTGCGACCGGCGTCAGCATCCCGCTGTCTGCAGTAGGTGCCAGCTCCGTAGCAATCACACCGTACACCAGCAACGGCCAGACCCTGCTTTTGGCTGATCCTGCCAATGCCCAGGCTTACCTGAACGCCAATCCGGGTAAATACGTTCTGTCCAGCGCCACCATGATCACCAACAGCACGCAAAAAGACTTCAACATCAAGGAAGACGTGAATGCGGCCTATGCCATGGCAGCCTACCGCGCCAAAAACTGGTCAGCCACGGCGGGTCTGCGCTATGAAGAAACCAAACTCGATATCGACACCTATGTGCCTGCGCCGCTGAACCAGACTGCCGTCTTTGCCCCAAGCGCAATGCATTCGTCGTATGCCAAAGCCCTGCCGTCGGTGAACCTGATCTATGATTTCAGCGACAGCCTCAAATTAAGAACAGCCTACAACAAATCACTGGGCCGTCCTACCTATGCTGACCTGGCACAAAATTCCAACAGCGTCAGCGGCACCACCATCAGCATCACCCAGGCCAATCCCAACCTGGTGGCGCGCACGGCCAATAATTTCAATGCATCGCTGGAATGGTATCCATCCAACACCAGCATGATATCGGCCGGTGTTTTCCGCAAAGACATCGACAATGAAATTGCCAAGCTCACCCGTACCGAAAATGTGACGATAGCCGGCACCATTTACCAAAGTAATACAACGCAGGCACAGAATGTTGGCAATGCCAGCGTCACCGGGCTGGAACTGCAATTGGTGAATACAAAATTCAGCAGCCTGCCAGCCCCTTTCAATCAGTTTGGTGCCAGCTTCAACTACACCATCATGGACATGAACCCGTCTTCCGTCACCATGCAAAACAAAACGCAAAGGCAAATGCCGGCACTGCTGGAATCGGCAAAATCCATCGCCAATGCGTCGCTGTTGTGGGGCAATGGCAATGTCAGCGCGCAACTGAGCTATAACTGGACCGGGCCAACCCTGATCACACTGTCCACCACCAATGCCGCGCAAGATGTGTATTACAAAGCCTTTGGCACCTTTGACAGCCAGATCAAATATGCGTATTCAAAACGGCTGGGCATCGTGATGCAGGCAAAAAATCTCCTGAATGCACGCCCAGGCCGCACCACCGGCCTGCAACAACAATTGGTACAGCAAGAATTTGACAATGGTCGTGCGCTATTCCTGGGCCTGACCTACGCCATGTAAAACAGACACTCAAAAAAATTGAAAGCCCGTGGCGGCCAGGTACGCTGCCATGGGCAATACGGAGAAAATCACATGCAAATCAGCAGAAGACGATTACTGTTAGGGCTGGGTAGCACGGTCGGTGCAGTCGGTGCCAGCCTGCTCAAGCCTGCCTGGGCCGGTGCTGTTGAAGCACAAGCCTGCGATGGCGCATCCCCTGTTCCCACCACCAAACCGGCGGATACGGGGCCGGGTAAAAAATTCGGCACAGCAGGCGAAGTGCAATTTTTCCCCGGCAATACCATCATCTGCCACCTGCCGCCTGCCAGTGCAACGCATACCGAAGTCACCAACGCCTGGCAACAGTTGCAAGACCAGACTGGCCAAACAAATATCACCTGGCTACCACCCACTTCGTATCATGTGACGATTTTTGAAGGAGTGGTAGATGCGCTAAGGCGGCCCGGCAACTGGCCGCATGGCCTGCCGCTCGATGCACCGCTGGAAGAATGCCATCGCTACCTGGCTGAACGCCTGCGCCAGTTTGACCTGGGCATCACGTTGCCGCTACGTTTTGTTATCGACGACACGCCCCGGCAAAAAATCCGGACCGCCATTCCGCTCAAATGCATAGATGATGCCGAGGCCAGAAAGCTGAGCGACCTGCGCAACCGTCTGTCTGTGGCGACCGGCATCAGGCAAGCGAATCATGACAACTATGAATTTCATAGCACGGGTGGCTATTACGTGAAGCAGTTCAGTAACTGCGAGGCAAACACTTACCAAAAGAATTTCCAGGCAATGCTAAGCAAGCTGAAAAAAAACCTGCCCGTCATTGAATTAGGCAAGCCCGAATTTACGCAGTTCAGTGACATGAGCCATTTTGAAAGGCAGTTTTACCTGTCCAGCCGCAGTTAGCCACAGTTAGTTAGTCCACTGCCTAAACTTTTTCCATGCCAGACAGACAAATCTGGTTACGTCCCTGCGCCTTTGCGGCATACAGTGCTTCATCGGCGCGGGTGACGGTTTTTTCAAATGGTTCACCTATCTTGTATTGGGCAACACCTATCGACACTGTGAAGTTGATGCGTGATCCGGCGAAGAGGATGACATCGGCCTCAACCGCAGCACGTACCCTTTCCAGGCAGATCATGCCAACCTCAAGTTCAGTTTCCGTCAGCAGGATAAGAAATTCTTCGCCCCCCCAGCGCGCCAGGGTATCGGTGGTACGAATATTCGCCTGCACCGTCTGGGTAAATTTTTGCAATGCCATATCACCAGCCTGATGACCATAGGCATCATTGACCCGCTTGAAATAATCAATATCGAGCATGGCCACCAGCAAGGGATGCGATGTGCGGTTGGTACGCTGGGTTTCACGCTGTATCAGTTCCAGCATATAACGACGATTGGCGGTACCGGTCAATTCATCATGATTGGCCGTCAGCTGAATTTTTTCCAGCGCCTGCGTCAGTTGCTGCTTCTGGTGGCGCATATGCTCGCGCATTTCTCGCAGACGCCAGGTCAGGAAGGTGGAACTGGCAAGTACAATCACCACCATGAAGAAATAGGCCCCGTATAAGGATGCGGCGTCGTTACCACCTTCATGCTGAAGCGCAAACAGGATGGCTGCGCCAAACAGGACCAAGCCGTAGACAGCAACAGTGACCACCTGGCGTATCGACAAGCCAAACATGCCAAACATCAGTATCACCGCCAACAGCGGCAAGGTCACGCCACGACCATCCCCCGCCAGGGCAAAAGCAGCGGCATTACAGGCAATGGCACTTAACATTTGCACAAAGGCCATCGACGGATCAGCCCAGCGCATCGAATAACCGCTGCGTATCAACGCATACACAATCACCAGCCCTGTTGTGCAACAAATAGCCCAGACCGTGACATCGCCCATACCGGCAATGCCAACCGCCTTCATGAAAAACAGCACCCCCATGCTGGCCAGCATCAACAAGGCCGCCAACACAAACTGACTGGTACGGATGCGCATTGCCTTCCCGGTGCCTAGCACCAGATCCAGACTACGCCTGATCCTTGTCCTTTTAGTGGGCATACCTGAGGCTCCGACAATTAGGGCTTATTGACCTGCTCCTGAAAGCAATCTTTCCTGTCGACAATAGTACAGGAAGTAATCTTGCGTATATGTCAAAAAACGTGTATTCCGCTTAAAGTGCACGCTTATGGCATCATCATACAGCGACACTGAGCTGTATCATGCGCAAAAAACTGACTTAGATCAGACCAGATCAATATATTTGGTCAGGCAGACGGGCCCTGCCCCGACTATTGACATTCACACTATGACGACGTTGTATAAACGTAGCGAACAATAGCCATACTCAGCGCAAACAGATAAGCGCAGACAAAGCGGTTCATTGGCGAACGTGCACTGCCACCAGAGCGCCAACTGCCCACCAGGGCCAGCAAGATACCGATACCGACCGGCATCAGCAGCAGGTTCAGCAGACGCGCCAATGCGCCATGGATAAAGTGATGTGGAAAAATCAGCAGGCTGATGCCACCGGCAACCAGACCGAAAACGGTATACCCCAAGGCTGCCAGCCAGGGGTTGACCGGCCCTTGCTGACGCTTGTTCCATACCTGGCCACCAAAACCAGTCAGGATTTCAGCAAGAAGCTGCAACAGCACTTCGCCAAAGATTTCAAATATAAATTCGATCATGAGCTGGGTAGTGGCGAACTAATTAGGGCGTGTTATACGGACAGCACGGCTATCTACAGGGCAGGTTCAAAGTAACAGTGACCGCCCAGAAATATAACATGATGATGACAGTAAACATCGCCAGATTCTCAACTACCCTGGCATGTGCCTGTGCTTCGAACTTTGCACCTGTCTGGATGAAAATCTGGCCTGTCATCATGCTTGACGACAGGCAACAGAACCCGGGTCATCAAAAAGCCACCAGGATACGTCCACCCAACTGACTCAGAACCTGTAGTTGTAAGCGATGCTGATCATATGCAGGCGGGTTTGCCAGGTACCCTTGGTCAGTTCTCCGTTGCCAGTGCATCCACTGATCAAAGGTGAGCAGGAATTCTTGTAGCTGCCGTCCACATCCTGAAAATGCAGATAGGAATATGCCAAATCAACAGATGAGTTGTCGTTCAGCTTCCAGTTCGTACCAAACGATAGTTGCACGCGGTCCGCATCTGGCAGAGCCGGGTGGCGCAGGGTGGTGCCTGCCACTGGCGACTGGTCGTAAGCCAGACCGCCGCGCAGGGTGAGCTTTTCATCGGGCTTGTAGCTCGCTCCCGCCGAGAAGCGCCAGGTGTTCTTCCAGTTCTGGAGGATCACCTCGTCGCCCTGCACGGTTCCAGGAAACTGGATGTTCAAGTTCGTCAAACGCGAAGTGCGTGTCCAGGTGGCATCACCCATCACGGCCCATTTCGGATCAATCTGCCGGAAACCGCTGATGGAGAAAGTCTCGGGCGTGTGAATATCCAGCAGCACAGCGGAATTGTTTTTGGCCGAATTGACGGCAATGATCTTGTTGACTACCGGATCGTTTGTCACATTAAAGTCCCACACAGCACTGCCCTTCAACTTGTGTGAAATCGAAGAACGGTAGGACAGGCCCAGGCGCGTATTCTGGTCCAGCTGGAACAGATAGCCCAGATTCCAGCCGTAACCCCAGTCCTCGCCATCCATAGAACCGTGACCATCCTTAACGCCTGCAAGGACAGCCGGGTTACCGCCAGCGGCAACAATGGTACGTAGCAGTGTCGCTGCTGCCGGTGTGCCCGTCAGCGCGGCGATCGAACCCGGCACATCCACACCCTGCCCAAGATTGGCTTTCATGAACTGGGCGCTCACGCCGAAGCCGAAGGAATGCTGTTCATTCAGCTTGAAGCCGATGGACGGATTGAGGTTGATTGATTCCAGCTTCACATTCGTCAGCGCGTAACGACCAGACCAATTGTTGTCGTAGTCCAGCTTGGTACCATAAGGCACGAACAGGCCAAAGCCAGCGGCCCACTGGTTGTTGATCTTCTTGCTGACATACAGGGATGGTGCAGCCACCATGCCCGGTGTGTAGCTATCCTGGGTAGTCAGGCCACCAGAACTGGTGCCAGTGAAACGCCTGGAGCCGGTGTCGGAGAAGGTCGAATGCGGTACGACAGCGGTCACGCCACCCACGATCTGGGTGCCATCAAGGTAGGTCAGACCAGCCGGATTGGCGTAAACGGTGGAGGCGTCAACCGCTTCGGCACCGTTGGCTTCAGCGGTGCTCTGGGCAGACACACTCTGAGAGCCGAAACGGTAGCCGGATGCATGGGAGGATAGGGTCACAGCACCCAAGGCGGCGGCGATGGTCAAGGTGATAAATTTTGGGTTCAAGATGTAGTCTCAGTCATTGTTAGTAGTTTGTTAATAGTTGTTAATAGTTTAGGTAATTCAGGCAATACAGTTTTTGAAGTCGGCGGCAAGAATGCCGCTCCCCTGTCGATCACCGTTGAAACGATGCCGGCACATTTTTCAGGATGGACAGCAAATCAGCTTTGCGATGGGCTTGGCCTGATCTTGAACCAGATGGAATACATCGCCGGCAAGAACACCAGGGTCAGAATTGTTCCTGCGAATGTGCCACCAATCAGCGTGTAGGCAAGCGTCCCCCAGAAGACGGAATGGGTCAGCGGAATGAAGGCAAAAATGGCTGCCAATGCTGTCAGGACCACAGGTCGGGCACGTTGCACAGTGGCTTCGACAACTGCGCGGAATGGATCCAGCCCGGCCTCTTCGTTTTCACGAATCTGCCCGATCAATATCAGCGTATTGCGCATGAGGATGCCTGACAGTGCAATCAGACCAACCAGCGCATTGATGCCAAATGGCTGCTGGAACAGAAGCAGCGTTGGCACCACGCCGATCAGTCCCAGTGGGCTGGTCAGGAACACCATGACCATCCCCGAGATCGAGCGGACCTGCAAGATGATGATGAGCAGCGTGAGCGCAATCATGATCGGGAACAGCGGTAACATCGCCGTAGAAGCCTTGCCGGATTCTTCTATTGAACCAGCCTGCTCAATTCGGTAGCCCGATGGAAGCCCGTCGATAATCGGCTGCAACTGCTTCATGATGGCGTTGGAAACATCCGGCGGCTGTAGACCTTCGGCGATGTCGCCGCGAACCGTGATGGTCGGTGTACGGTCACGACGCCGCAGAATGGGATCTTCCATAAGCACGTTGACGGCACCTACCTGAGACAGCGGGATACGTTGCCCTGCCGAGCCGACCAGCGTAAAGCCTGCGATCTTCGCGGGGTCGAGGCGGATATTGCCGGCCGCACGGCCCACCACCTGCACTGAACGGATATCTTCGCGTACCTCGGTAAGCGGTGCCCCGTTGAGCAGGAACTGCAACTGCAAGGCAACTGAAGCAGAGGTAAGACCAACACCCTGAAGCCGGTCCTGGTCGAGCGTGAAGTGCAAGGCAGGTACACGCGGGCCCCAATCCGTGTTGACGGTGCGAAGCATCGGACTGGCGTGCATGACGCTCTCGACTTGCGCGGAGATCGTGCGTAGCTTGTCAGGGTCTGGCCCCATAACGCGGTAGGCCACGGGGAATGGCGAGGGGGGGCCGAACACAATTTGCGTAACGCGCACCCGCGCCTCGGGCGCCAAACCGTCAGCCGCCGCCTGACGCAATCTGAACTTGAGGGCTTCGCGTTCCTTGTCGTCACCCGTAAGTACCACGATCTTGGCAAACGACGGATCGGGCAACTCAGGTGACATCGCCAGGAAGAAGCGTGGAGCGCCCTGGCCGATGTAGGATGTCACGATCCTGGCTTCCTTCTGCTTAGCGAGCCAGGCTTCGACCTTTGCCGTTGCGGCACTGGTTTGCTCAATGGAGGTACCATACGGCATCTGCACTTCAACCAGCACTTCTGGCCTGTCAGAGGTCGGGAAGAACTGCTTATTGACCAGCCCCATGCCAGCGATGGCCAACGCAAACGTCCCGATGACCGCTCCTGCCACCAGCCATTTACGGGCGATGACGCGTCCCAACACTTGCCGGAATCGGTTGTAGTGGCGGGTGTTGTAGATGGCTTCGTGCCCACCTTCAACCTTTTTGATGTCTGGCAGCATCTTCACACCCAGATAGGGTGTAAATACGACTGCCACCACCCAGGACGCGATCAGGGCGATGCCGACGATCCAGAACATATTGCTGGTGTATTCGCCTGCCGTAGAACGCGCGAAGCCATTGGGCATGAAACCGATGGCGGTAACCAGCGTGCCGGAAAGCATGGGGGCGGCTGTGTGGCTCCAGGCGTAGGCAGACGCAGCAACGCGGCCATACCCTTCTTCCATCTTCACTACCATCATTTCGATGGCGATGATGGCATCGTCCACCAACAGGCCCAGCGCCAAAATCAGCGAGCCAAGCGTGATGCGATCGAAGTTCTTGCCCGTGGCCGCCATGACGACGAACACGGCAGCCAAGGTCAGCGGCACGGCAGCCGCGACCACGATGCCAACGCGCCAACCCATGCTGACGAAGCAGACCACCAGCACGACCAGCAAGGCAACAAAAAACTTGATCATAAACTCGTCCACTGCCGAGCTGATGTTGACAGCCTGATCGGTCACCTTGGTCAGGGACATTCCCAGCGGGAGGCTGGCGTTGATCCTGGTGATTTCTGCCTCAAGCGCCTTGCCGAGGTCGAGCCCATTCCAGTCATCGCGCATCACGACGCCAAGCAGCAGTGCCGGTTCACCGTTGTTGCGGACCTGGAAGGTAGCCGGGTCTTCATAGCCGCGTTCGACGGTCGCCACATCCGACAATTTCAGCGTCCGCCCATGCGCAGCAACCGGAGTCTGTCGAATCTTGTCCAGGTTATCGAACGCACCATCGACACGAAGGAAGACCTGCGGCCCCTTGGTCTCGATGGAACCGGCGGGGGTCAATACGTTTTGGCTGTTGAGCGCGGCAAAGATGTCCTGCGGCGTGACACCTAACGTGGCCAGGCGGTCGTGGGAGAAAGAAACGAAAATGCGTTCGGGTTGCTCCCCTATGATGTTGACCTTCTTCACGCCCGCGACATGCAACAGTTGCTGGCGCAGCGCTTCCGCATCGCGCACCAGCAGGCGTTGCTGTTCGCCCTTGGCTTTAAGGGCAAGGAGCGCAAACGTGACATCGGCATACTCGTCGTTGACTATCGGTCCGATGACGCCGGCAGGCAGCTTTTTGGCCTCGTCCCCAAGCTTCTTACGGGCCTGATAGAACTCTTCCCGAACCTCCGAAGGTGGCGTCTTGTCGGCCAGGAAAACCATGGTGAACGCCAGACCGGGACGTGTATAGGTTTCCGTGCGGTCATACCACCGCAACTCTTGCATGCGCTTTTCCAGTGGCTCAGCGACCTGATCCTGCATCTCCCTGGCCGTTGCTCCCGGCCATGCGGTGACAACGGTCATCTGCTTGATCGTAAACGGCGGGTCTTCCGCACGCCCGAGTTTGAAGAAAGCAAGAATTCCAGCAACCGATATCAAAAAAATCAGGAACAGTGTAATGGATCGCTCACGCACGGCGAGCGCCGACAGGTTGAAACGAGCTTCGCTCATGGCGTCACTCCCGGCGTTGCAGCAGCGGCCTGGCTGGCTAGCCGCACTTGCTCACCTTCGCGCAGCAAATGTGTGCCCAGTGCGACAATCCGGTCACCTTGCTTGAGTTGTCCGGTGATTCCGCTGACATAGCCGCCCTCGTCATCCAGACGCAGGACCTTGACGGCGCGCCAGGAAACCTTTGCTGGTTCACCTTCGACAACCCAGACTCCTGGCCCCTTGGGTGCATCAAACAAAGAGGTAATAGGTACCCGTAAGCTGTCCTGAACCGCAGTATGTGCGTCTGGAATCAGGATGGTGACGGTAGCGCCCAATGGGGCGTTGGACATCTCTCCATCCAGCACATACCGCGCTTCAAAGGTGCGGGTTAGCCTGTCTGCGGTATCCGAGAGTTGTCTGAGTTTGGCCGGAACAGTAAGACCCTCTTTGCCAAATAGCGTGGCCTGACCAACTGAACCGACGGCAGGGCGCAAGGTCTCCGGCAACTGGATCACGGCTTCGCGATGTCCGGCGCGAGCAACACGTACCACGACCTGACCAGCGTTGACGACCTGGCCAGGTTCAACCAGCGTTTCCATGATGACGCCATCAGCATCTGCCACCAACTCTGCATAGTGGCTGGCGTTACGCGCAACTTCTGCCTGGGCTTCGGCTGCGTTGAGCTGGGCTTTGGCAGCATCTGCCGCAGCCTTGATCTGGTCATAGGCTGATGTTGATATCGCACCAGTTCCGCGCAGGTCACGGTAACGGGCCTCGTCCTCGGCTGTTTGCTGCGCCCGCGCCCGGGCGGCAGCGACCGCTTCTTGCTGGGCATGCGCTGCGAGCTTCAGGTCGGCTGGGTCGATGCGCATAAGCCCCTGCCCACGCTTGACAACTTGGCCAGTGTCCACAAGGCGCTCCAACACTTTGCCAGAGACCCGGAAACCAAGATCGCTTTGTACCCGGGCGGCTACGGTGCCCGTGAAAGTACGTGATGCAGCGGCCGCGTTTTGAACAGTAGCCACACGTACCAACGGCGCTTCGGTACGAGGGTCGGATTGCGGTTTTTCACTACAAGCAACCAGCGCAAACGGCAATACAGATAGAAAAGCAGAAAAAACGAGGCGACGGAACATAGGAATCCCATATAGAACTGAACAGGATTTCTATTTTGGGACTAGTGACCAATATTGTCAACAGTCACATGATGTTTTTCGTATTTATGGTGAAAGGCTGCGCAGCACCAGACTGGACAGTTGTGCCGGCGCATCATCAGTGGAATCCAGACTATGCTGCAAGATCAGTGGATTGAGATAAGGGCGAATCACCAGGTAAATTGCCGCCGCCGCCTCATCGAGCGGGGTCTTGCGCTCAAACTCCTCGGTCTCGCGCCCCTGACGCAGAATCTCTTCCAGCATGAGCTTGATGCGCTCCTCATAGGTACGTACTGCCTCCCAATGTTCGGTAGCAGCGGAGGCTGCAATGTCATACAGCTTGCGGTCTTCAAAAAACAGGCGAAGGCTGGACTCGACGATAGCCTTGAACATGCGCCGGAATTTCTCTGGCGGATGCTTGACCCCATCAACAGCGGCCCTGACATCCGCCTCAATCTCACGCAGGCAATTTGCGCAAATCAGTTCGCCAATGGCCTGTTTGGACTCAAAGAACTTATATATATAGGCCTTGGAAAAACCGATGGCCTTGGCAAGATCAGAGACAGTAGTCTTTTCGTAACCATACAGGCGAAAGTGCCCGGTAGCGGCAACGATGATCTGATCCCGCACTTCGTGATCGACCGGCCCCCGGGCCGTAGCCGGATGCGTGGTCGCCGTGGGGGCGGTGGTGGTGCTTGTGGTGGTTGTGGTGGTTGTTTTGCTCATACCCGACAGCTTACCTCTTAAATTTAATTTGCACAACATGTGACCATTTAGTGATATAGTCACTAAATATTTCACCCCTTTTCACTTCACGGAAGATGCCCATGTCGATCAAACGCTCTCTCTTGATGCTCGTCGCCACCAGTCTTGCAGCAGGTTGTGCTGTCGGACCGGATTACCGTCAACCTATCCCCGCTATGCCAGACCGTTACTTAGGTCAGACCGCAATTGAGCAGCGGCATGCAAAAGCCACCGCAGACTTCGTCGCCTGGTGGGAAGGCTTTGGTGATCCGCAACTGACCCGCTTTGTAACACTGGCGCTGGCGCAAAATCTGGATCTTGCCCAGGCGTCTGCTCGTGTCGCTCAGGCGCAAGCAGGGCTTGGTGCCGCGAATGCCGCGCTGCTGCCTTCCGGCACCATGAATGCCCAGGGTGCACGTGCCTACCAGTCGGTTGAAACGCCGCTGGGGCAAGTCTTGAATTCAAAACCTAATTCCGACCGCCACGGCAATGCTTATGAGGCCAACCTCGGCGCAAGCTGGGAACTGGATGTATTCGGCGGTGTGCGTCGCGGTCGGGAAGCTGCACTTGCTGAATATCAGGCTTCTGAAGCAGGCGCCACGGCAACACGACTGGTAGTGGCAGCACAAACCGCCGACATCTATATTAGTATCCGTGGATTGCAAGCCCGCCTTGACATCGCTCGCAAACAAGTACAAACACAACAAGACCTGCTCGCCAGGGTCAATCTGCTGCTTGGCAAGGGACTGGTGGCAGAACTTCAAGTGCGACAAGCCGAGGGCGCGCTGGCCCAAGTGCGGGCATCGGTACCTATCCTCGAAACAGGCTTGGATACCGCCCTGAATGCGCTGGATGTCATGTTAGGCAAACCGGCTGGCACCTATCGGCTAGAGCTGGCAAATGCGAGTGTTATTCCAGTTGCGCCGCAGATCGCATCCACTGGTGCGCCAAGTGATTTGCTCAGACGCCGGCCCGACCTGATCGTGGCAGAACGCCGCCTGGCTGCATCGAACGCCCGTATCGGCATGGCGATTGCCGAGTACTATCCCAAACTTTCCTTTAGCGGGCTGATCGGCAGCGCGACATCAGTGTCTGGCAACAACCTGTTTACCAATGGTGCGAGCCAGGCAGCAGGTGTACTGGGTCTTCGCTGGCGTCTGTTCGACTTTGGTCGCATCAACGCACAGATTGATCTGGCCAAGGGGCAGGAAGCCGAAGCGCTTGCCGCTTATCGCCTAGCTGTGCTGCGTGCGACCGAAGATGTAGAGAATGCATTCTCGGCCCTCGTCAAACGTGAGGATCAGGCTGATATCCTCACTCAGGGTGTGGGCTCGCTCAGTCAGGCAAGGGGCGCTTCGTTTGCGGCATACCAGAAAGGAGTCGTCAGCCTTATCGAAGTCCTGCAAGCAGACGAAAACTTGCTACGTGCCAGCGATACGCAAGCGCAAGCACAAACCGAATCAGCCCGCGCAGCGGTGGCGGTATTCAAGGCACTCGGCGGCGGTTGGCAACCCCGTCAATCCGAAGCGGTAGCGACGAGATAACCCCAACACACATCAACGGCTACGAAGGAGAGTATTTGGAACCTCGCCACCTGCACTACTTCGTCGCCATCACCAATGGATTACATTCCATCCGTGCGGCAAAGCACCGGCACATAAGGTAGTAGACCTTGGTGCGGGCAAAACCCCATTTAACCCGCCCCCACGCCTCAATGCGACAGCAGTTGCAAGGCCACCATGGCCTGTGCCGCAAAACCAGTGAGAAAAGCCAGCGTACGTATCCAGGGTATGCCCAGGGTATAAGTGACAGCGTGCACCAAGCGCGCCCAGAAATACAGCATGCTGGCCGTGGCGATTGCAGGGTTCGATACGCCCATGGCATTTGCCAGCAAAATCAGCGTGGCAAACACCACCAGATTTTCCACCGCATTGCCATGCGCCTTCATCAACCTTTGCGCCCATTTGGACTGGGGTTTCGGTTGCTCTTCATACCCAACCGCAGAAATCACCCCACGGGTCAGCACCCGTTCAAGAACATACGGCACCCACAAGACGCCGGTCAGCGCCGTGGCATAGCAAAGATAGAGCAGTTCTGGCTTCATTTTGTCCCCCTGATGATTTATATCGTCGTCATGATTGCGACGCCCAGAGATTATGATGCGCTGCTTTACTTTTGTGCAATTTTTTGCGGAAATTGATGTGTTTCTTGTGCAAATACGGACATTAAAGCAACCAGACACAGTAGCCCGCACACGCGGCGCGCGATTCTATCAAATGACTATTCAACAATACAATAGCTTGCACAAAAAATATATATTCACATTTTTTAACAATGTTTAAAAACTTCGGCTTATGATTATTCAAACGGCGCGAGATTGAGCTAACGATGAATATTGCCGTAGATAAACGAAGATGCCACATAGAAATAAACATATTGATGCAAATAAGGGCGCTAATGAGTAATTCCAGCCCTTTGTTCCGCCCCGAAGTCACAGCAGCATTAAGTAGTCAATGGATGGGTTCCATCCGCCTGGCCCAACCTGCCTCGGCAAGTCTGATTGCTGTCGTGGCAATGTTGATTGCTGCCGCATTGATTACCTACATCACTTTTGGCAGCATTACCAAAAAAGCCCGTGTCACCGGCATTACTGTTCCAGTTGGAGGCCAATTAAGTGTCGCCGCGCCCAATGCCGGTATCTTGCTGAACACCCACGTCAAAGAAGGCGAACTGGTCAAAGCCGGGCAAGTCCTGTTCACCATCAGTACAGAAAGACAAAATAGCCAGGGTGAAATCACTGCCCTGGTCGCCCAACAATTGGCCACCCGCGCCGATAGCCTAGCGGCAGAACAAAGACTGCGCCAAACCCAGTATCAAGAAAAGAAGCTGGCACTAAGCCAAAGGCTGGCGAATCTGGAGCAAGAATACAGCCAGCTTGAACAGGAACTGGCCCTGTCACTGCGCCGCCAGCAACTGGCGCAACAAAGCGTCAGTAAGTTTGAAACCCTGCAAGGCAATGGCTATGTCTCAGCAGCACAAACCCAGCAAAAGCAGGAAGACCTGATCGACATCAGCACCCGCTTAAGCACCTTGCAACGCAACAAGACCCAGCTACAGGCCAATAAAATCGCCCTGCAAGATGAACTCAATACCCTGGCAAACACGCTGGCAACCGACCTGACCCAAATCGACAGGGCCAAAGCAAGCCTGAAGCAGGAAGTGGCAGAAAACGCCAATCGTCAATCTAGCGAGATTACGGCACCACAAGCAGGTACGGTCTCAGCACTAACCAATCAAAATGGACAAACCATCAATGCGGGTCAGGTATTGGCGAGCTTGATACCATCAGATACCAAAGGGAACGTAGATAAATCGAAGGATGGTCAAACAAGCACTGAAACCGCGGGTCTGCTGGAAGTGCATCTGTATGTACCCAGCCGCACTGCCGGCTTCATCCAGCCTGGGCAGCAAGTATTGATTCGTTACGCAGCCTTCCCCTACCAGAAGTTTGGCTTACACACAGCAACAGTAACCGACGTCAGCCGTACTCCATTTGCACCATCGGAGTTACCACCCCATCTGGCAAGCACCATCTTGAGCAATGCCCAGCAGGCAATCAATGGGTTTAACAGTAATGAAGCTTTGTACCGCGTCAGGGTCAGGCTGGATGAGCAAAGCATACAAGCCTATGGGCAGGCACAAGCCATCAAACCAGGCATGACACTGGAAGCAGATGTGTTGCAGGACAGTAGAAAGATTTGGGAGTGGGTGTTGGAGCCAGTGCTGGCGATGACACAACATGCCTGAATTCAGGATGACAAGGATTTCAAATTCGAGTGCTGAGTCTGTCGGGAAACCCCAACAGACTCAGTTCGAAAAAACCGTTCAAGGTATTCGAGACCGAGAACGGAGCAGTAAAACCATGCCATGAGGTATGGTTCCCTTAACTACATGAAGGATACACAAAATGTACGAAATTACAAACGAAGCAATGTTAAATGACATTAGCGGTGGGCTCACCGATGAACCACCTCCAGCGGACTCGGGGTCCATAACAACAACGACAAAGTCCACAAATGAAATCTGTGCTGGGTTTGTCACGCCAGTTGCAACTATTGCAGCAGATTTTGGAGTAGGTGTGGGAATAGGTCTTGCCACAAAGAACATCGCTCTTGGCGCGTTGGCAAGTGCAGCCTATAGTCAAACTAACGCGTCTAGTAATGCTGGAGCTGCATTTGCTACTGACGTATGCTCAAGTTACGATACGACGCTAAACATGAACAACTCGATCTATTACGATAATGGCTCTAGTTGTACAAATTCATTTGTTGGCTCACTTGGCAGCGGTACTTTTTATGCCGATATGATGCCCGTAAAGAACAAGTAAAAGTAGGAATAATTGGGAGCGGTTCGGAATACTACTGGCCGCTCCTTTTTTCGTCACGCGAAAATTTCGGATCAGATTCAACATATATGAATATAAATACAGGTAATGCGAGATTATTTCGGACACTATTTTCGTTGTTTTTTCTCATTATTTTTTTAGGACAAGTAACTACAGCGAGTGCCGCAGTCATTTATAAAGTTGAAGGGGAAAATGGTAGTGCCTATCTAGTGGGCGCCATGCATATAGGTACAGAAAACCTATATCCTTTAGACCCCAAGTTAGAAGAAAAATTAAAAACCTCACGATTCCTGGCAACAGAGGGAGCAATTGGCCAAGATCCAGAATGGGGCCACTCATTAGCGAAACTATTGAAATTATCAGCTAACGAGCATATTGAAGATTTCGTTTCACCTGTTTATTTTGAAAAGGCTAAATCGATTTTAAAAAACAAGGGGACTTATCCTGCACAAGTAATTGACCAATTTTCTCGTTACTATCCATTTCCAACTTATCAATTAGTTGGCGATATTGTTCCCGCAGACAACCACCTATATTTACCTGGTACTGAAATGTATCTCGGTGCCATTGCTGACCGCAATAACATCCCAAAAGTGATTCTTGAAGATCCAGCAGATTTCGTCAATGCTGTAAAAAGTTTTACGTTATCTGAGATGGATATATTGATGCAGTCAGTAATATCGCTGTTTGAAAACAAAACGCTTAGAGATAAAAATTTTTCTCATAGCCAAAAACTCGCTGCGCTGACAAAGCAAGGTGATTTTGCAAACGTAAAAAAAATTGATGAGGAGTTTATGATTCAAAATTTATCTTGGACTCCTGGAATATTCAATAAACTGACAAATCAACGTAACTTGGGAATGTCGAAAAGAATTATCGAATTAATGAAACAAGGTGCACCGGTTTTTGTTGTTGTAGGCGGCTCTCATATTCCAGGACCAGAGGGGATAGTAAATTTACTTCGATTAGCAGGCTATACAGTCACTGAGGAATAACTCATGCGTTGGAAAGTTTCAAAATTTAAGCAGCCCATATTATGCGGTCTTTTAAGTTTCTCGGTCGGTCTTTTAGGAGGCGTATTGAAACAGGAGATAACATCTTTTGATACAACAGCCATCTTGAAGATATTCCGTTATTATTTTCTATTAGGCTTCGGGGTTGCTTGGATTCTCTCTCTGTTAAAAAAAGACGCCGATTAGTACTGTTTTTAACTGATTTTAAAATATATGCACATCTGATGATGTGAATAAAAAAGTACTTCTGCAATTCACGTCAAACAAATGAATTTAAAACTCCAAACAGAATCCAGCGAGTGCGGCCTGGCCTGCCTCGCCATGGTTGCCAGTCATTTTGGCTATCATACTGACCTCGCAGACCTGCGTCGTCAATTCTCCATCAGCCTCAAAGGCGCAACGCTGGCGCAACTGATGCGTCATGCATCGGCCATGCAATTGAGCAGCCGCCCCTTGCGTCTGGAATTGGATGAACTGGATCAACTGGCCCTGCCCTGTATCCTGCACTGGAACCTGAATCACTTCGTGGTGCTGAAAGCGATACGCAAGGACTGGCACGGCAAGCAAACACTGATTTTGCTCGACCCTGCTGTTGGTGAACGCCGCGTCTCTGTCGAAGAAGCGTCCAAACATTTTACTGGTGTCGCCCTTGAGCTGGCACCCAGCCCTGCTT
Source organism: Undibacterium sp. Ji49W (assembly GCF_049340205.1). NCBI lineage: Bacteria > Pseudomonadati > Pseudomonadota > Betaproteobacteria > Burkholderiales > Oxalobacteraceae > Undibacterium > Undibacterium sp. Ji49W. Next base: position 72,538 of record NZ_JBMPOW010000012.1, read on the forward strand.
TTAAACCCAAGGAAGAAAAGAAGCAAGTTGCCCTGCGTGATTTGACTGGTCACATCGTTGGCCTCCGTCCGGCCATCGTCAAAGTCATTGCCCTGGTGCTGGCTTTGGAAATCTTCGCGATTTGTGCACCTTTGTTCAATCAGTTTGTTGTGGATGAAGTCATCGTCAGTGGAGACAAAGAGCTATTAACCATATTGGTTTTTGGTTTTATCTTGTTAATGATTACTCAAAATGCCATTGGTCTTGCACGTAGTTGGTTTTTGATGCGTTGGAGTATGGATATCAGCTTCCAATGGTCTTCGCGAGTATTAACACATTTAGTACGTTTGCCTGTTTCATATTTCGAAAAGCGGCATCTGGGTGACATACTGTCTCGATTTGGCGCTATTGGAGCCATACAAGGAACTTTAAGCAGTATATTCATCGAAAGTGCGCTTGACGGCTTGATGGCAATGCTTGCATTGATCATGATGCTGGTATACAGCATGAAGTTGAGCGCGTTGGTTATAGGCGCTGTGGTCTTGTACGCTGGCCTGCGCTGGGCTTTCTACCAGCCTTTCCGCGAAGCATCACAAGAAAGACTGATCCTGTCCTCCAAAGAAAGCAGCCACTTTCTGGAAACCATGCGGGCTGTCACACCATTAAAATTGTTTGGCCGCGAGACTGAGCGCCTGTCGCGCTGGCAGAATTTGAAGATGGATGTGCAGAACCGCGATATCAAGACGCAAAAGCTGTCTATCATCTTCAAGGTCAGCAATACGCTGATCTTTGGCATACAGGGTCTGACTCTATTTTATATCGGTGCTGGCCAGGTCATGCAAAACACGCTGACTGTGGGTATGTTGATGGCGTTTTCCAGTTATGCCGGTACGTTTACTGGGCGCATTTCCAGTCTGATTGATGTGTTCATCAGTTACCGCATGTTGAGTCTGCATAGTGAAAGGCTGGCCGATATCGTGCTGGAAGAGGCCGAGCCAGAAACAGAAATGGAAACGGATGTCTCGCGCATCCATCCTGAGATTACTCTTAAAAACATCAAGTTCCGTTATGCAGAAGGTGAACCCTGGGTCTTGAAGGATATTAACTTGACTATCCCGGCAGGGCAAAGCATTGCGCTGGTTGGCCCCAGTGGTTGTGGCAAGACTACTTTATGCAAAATCATTCTTGGATTATTAAAGCCGACAGAAGGTGAAGTCCTCATTGATAACATCCCCATCACGCAACTGGGCGTCAAGACTTACCGACAACTGGTGGGAACAGTGATGCAGGATGATGTTTTACTAGCGGGTTCCATCATGGACAACATCAGCTTCTTTGATAGCCACATCAATCAGGAACGTGTCGAAGAAAGTGCCATGCAGGCCGCTATCCATCAGGAAATCAGCGCCATGCCCATGGGCTTTCAGACGCTGGTGGGGGATATGGGCAGTAGCCTGTCTGGCGGACAAAAGCAGCGTGTCTTGCTGGCCCGTGCTTTGTACAAGCAACCCAAGATACTGGCACTGGATGAAGCGACCAGCCATCTGGATGTGAATAATGAACATAAGGTGAATCAGGCTCTGAGTCAACTGAAACTCACCCGTATCATGGTGGCGCACAGGCCAGAAACCATCAATGCGGCAGAACGTGTAGTGTCGATTCAGGATGGTACTGTTGTGGAAGTGCGGGCGGCTATGGCGAAGGCCGTACTTGAGGATGTGACTGAGTTGAAACTGGCTTAAAAATTAGCCCGAGCCTTATTCTGCATAGTACAAGAATAAAAAAATTTAGTCCTGAAATTCAAACTCTAAAAACAGCAAAGAATAGTTGGGTTAATGAAACAAGATGAGCCGTGTTTTTTCTAGCAACTCTCATATTCCAAGACCAGAGAGAATAGTAAATTCACTTCGATTAGCAGGTCATACAGTCACAGAGGACTAACATGAGTTGGAAAATTTCAAAATTCAAACAGTCAATACTATGTGGTCTTTTAAGTTTTTTGGTCGGACTTTTAGGAGGGGTACTGGAAGGGGAGATAACGTCTTTTGATATTACAGTTATTGTGAAGATCTTGATCCATTATTTTCCAATAGGCTTCCTGTCTGCTTGGATTTACCTTCTGTTTAGAAGAGATGCCGATTAATACTAATTTTCAACTAATTTTAAAACGATAGTAAACTATATAAACAGGAGTCACGTAATGAAACCTAAAACAGAAATAGTATTAACAATTAGCATCTCTACGCTGATTCTTAATTTTGCTCTCGGGTATTTTCTTTTTTTTATCGTTCAGAGAGAAAATGATTCTGTTGTAGCAGGGATTAAGTTCTCGTTGCTGGCGATTGTCTCGGTACTTTTCGTTTGGTTTATGTGGTCACACAGGACAGCGAGAGGAATCTCGTATCGCATCTGGAAGTAAGAGGCGTTCAAAATCGTCTAAACCTCAAAGGAACCAAAATAAAAATTTTAGCAAATGAATACATGTCTGTCGTACTCATCTTTTTTATGAAAGAAATAATGATGTCAAAACCAGTCAAAGATTTTCTGCGATTTTTCTTTCCGATGTTAATTGGATTGCTGATTACCGATTTTGTTTTCCGTGAACTGAGAATTGACCGCAGTGGCTTGATGTTTACCGAAAATTTCAATTTAAAAATTGCATTAGCCCATGGTTTTTCAGTTTTCGCTTTGTTCATTGGAGCATACTGGCTATTGGGGAAACTGCCGGTATTCAAAAAAGACATAATCCCGGCATCATCTCCTCAAGACCAGGCTTAAGAATTTACCGGAATTAAAATTTTCCTGACGCAGGCAAAGAGAAGAAGCAATACCACAACGGGCCTTTTGGTACCTAGGCCCGTTGTTAACCACACATTAACCACACATATTCAAAGCACCTCTACACGACTCAATTCTCCATTCTTATGCAGCCTGAAACGGGAAAAATCTTCTGCCAGAAATAACTGGCCATGGTAGTGGGCTTGCGCCTCGGTACGGATGTCGGCAATCGAAGGTGATTGTGCCGGGTCATACTGGTAACGCGGGCTGAAGTGGGTCAGCACCAGATTGGGCAAACCTATGTCGGTCGCAAATGTAGCCACGTCAGCGGCAGAACTGTGCTGCACCCGTGCACCAACTTTTTCTGCGATGTCGGTCGTGTAGGTCGCCTCATGCACCAGCACCTGGGCCGTTGCACATACCTCGTGTAACAGACTTGGCGTGTCGTTATCGCCACCAACCACAATGCGGCGGGCTGTATGCGGGTAAGTCAGGTAATCGCTGCTGCGCAGGGTTTGCCCTTCGTGTGCGACATCTTCACCGTTTTTTAATCTCCCCCACAAGCGGCCTTGCGGTATCGCTTCGGCCCGTAATTTCGCAATGTCCAGCACTGATTCAGTCCGTGCTTCGGTAAAGCTATAAGCGAATGAAGGTACACGGTGAGACAGCTTCGTGGCCTGCACATGCAGCTTGCCATCGGTCCAGCCTTGCATGCTTTCTACGGCGATAAATTCCAGTTCAAACGGTAAAAATAATTCTGTCAGTTCTTGCGTTGCCTTGAGCCAGCCAGCAATACCTGCCGGAGCAATAATCGGCAATGGTGCCTTGCGGCCTGACATGCCTGCACCAGCCAGCAAACCCGGCAAGCCATAGCAATGATCACCATGGATATGGGTAATAAAAATCGCCTGCAAGCCGTGCACCGACAAAGGGGTGCGCTGCAACTGATGCTGCGTGGCTTCGCCACAATCCACTAGATACCAGTCACTGCCCTGCTCCGCCAGAACAGCCAGCCCGGTCACATTCCGCTGCCGCGTCGGCGCGCCGGCAGAGGTGCCTAAAAATAGAATATCCACACTTTCCTTTTATACTTTAACGCTTATTTAGTCCTTGACACAGCACGCCACAAATAAGCCATCGCAGCTGCGTGATCCGCCACATTAGCACAAAGCGCTGGAGCAGAAATCATGTTCATGTTTCGACAGGATATACAATAGGCGGCATTCAGATTCACCAATCACACCACGCCTATGAAAATCCCTGCCGCCCTGCAATCACTGACCAGCTCACTCATCGCACGCAACAAAGAAAGAAAACGCTTGCGTGGCCCGGCGGATCTGCATTATGCGCTGGCGGATTCAATCAGCCTGCTGGATGCAGCAGCATGGCGAGAAGTGACGGCCCAGGCTGGCTTCTTCATGTCGCTGGAGTATCTCAGCACGCTGGAACAGGTTTTGCCCGTCAACCTGTCGGCCCGCTATGCCCTGATTTTTAGTGGGCTGGGTGCTGACCGTCAATTGGTGGCGGCGGTGTATATGCAGATTGCCGACATCAGCCTGGCGCAGACGCGGCCAGAAAAGCCTGAGAAAACTACAGAAGCAGATAAAAAATGGGCTTTACCGCTAGACCAGTTGGCGCAGGCAGCCAGGCAGCGCGTGCTGACTTGCGGTAACTTGCTGATCTATGGACAGCATGGCATTGCCTTTGCACCGGATGTGGATAGCAAGCTGGCATGGCATGGCGTGGTGGAAGTGCTATACCGCGTGCGCCAGGCCGAAAAACTGGCAGGCAAGACGCATTTTGTGATGATCAAGGATTTGCATGATCCTTACATCAAGCAGGCTGCACATCTGGAAAACCTCAGTTATCGTTATATCGAAACTGAACCCAATATGATGTTGACGCTGGCACCGGAATGGAAGAATTATGACGATTATCTGGCCAGCCTGGCATCCAAATACCGCGCCAATATCCGCAATGCGATTTTTAAGCCTATGGATGAAGCAGGCTGCACGATAGAACACCTGCCCGACCTGGCTCCGCATATCGACGACATTTTTGCGCTGTACAAGGCGGTGCAGGTGAATGCCGGTTTCCGTCCGTTTGAACTGGTGCCTGACTATTTTCTGGCGCTGCAAAATGTTGCGGGTGATCGCTTCCGTTGCAGCATCGTCAAACGCGATGGCAATTTGCTGGGCTTTTTGATTTCAGTGGCGGATGGTGATACGGCCATTGCCTACCACATAGGTTTTGACCGCGCTGCGGCAGCCGACCTGCCGATTTATCTGCGCCTGCTGCACGCTGGCATTGCCGATGCACTGGCGCTGGGATGCAGGCAGATATCGTATGGCCGTACCGCGCTGGAACCCAAGGCGGCCCTGGGTGCCAAGCCACAAACCTTCGGCATCTTCGTGCGCCACCGCCAGCCCGTATTAAACAAGCTGATGAAGCGCCTGCTGCTGGGTATAGAACATGAAGATGCGCCGGAACGCAACCCGTTCAAAAAAGCTAAAGGCGGCAAAGACGGGGCAGAGGCAGCATAGGGGCAAGCCCCACTGCTACCCGACTTTTTATTTTAGAAACCTGTTTACGATCTGTAGCGAGCGAGCGTCAGCGGGGTAAAGAGCAGCGCAAAAAGCGGAATGTACTCTAGTACATGAGCATTTTGAGCAGCGCATGAACCCCGATCACGCTCGCGCAGTAAGATCGTAAGCAGGTTTTAAGAAACGCCACAGACAACGCGTGCCCCGCCGCCCCCCAGCACTGCCGGATGGTCGGAATGGTTGTCGCCGCCTACATGTATCATCAGTGCCCGACCTTTCAGGTCAGCCATTTTCAGGCGCGGGGCCAGTACAGGCTGGTTGGCATTGCCACTGGCATCGACATACAGCGGCGGCAAATCACCCATGTGGCCATCACCCCATGGAGTACCGTGACGGTTGGTGTTTTCCGGATCATAGTGGCCACCGGCAGCGATGGCAGGCACCATTTTGCCATCTTTTTCTTTGGTGCTGCAATCCGCATTCTGGTGTACATGGAAGCCATGCAGACCAGGTGTCAGTCCAGTCAGGGCCGGGGTAAATACCAGACCATATTTACTTTCAGAAACAACAACCTGCCCCAGCTTGTTGCCCACGCCAGCCTCGCTGACCTGGTTCATGGGGATGGTGACATCAGCCATTGCCAGCAATGGGAAAGCGGCGGCGATGCAAAAAAACAGACGGGATTTCATACTCAATTCTCCAAAATACGCTACAAGTCGCGGGTTTACATTCAGCGCTGGCAGCGTGTGGCTGCCGCGCAATGCCCTGACTATAGGTGACAATCTGTATCTTGGCAATTTGAAATGCCTTCAGGAAAGTGTGCCAGTTTCAACAAATCAGGCGCTGACTGGTAGACAAATGCCCGGCGCTGCTCCCATAATCTGTTTCAGGTAATCTACTTAAGTTAATCTACGTAAAATAATTCAAGTACAGCAGCAACGTGACCCCAACCGGGCCGATTGACTGACCAACCGAGACAGATCGTGTTTGCCTTCAACTTTACCGCCAAAAACAACAGCCAGACGGTCGTCACTGACAGGGTGGTTGCTGCCACCTATGAAGAAGCCCTGGCGACATTGCAAAAAGCCGGCTACACCGACATCAACATGATCAGCAATGCGGCCACCGCGATCAACCTGAATGACGACAATTCAAGAAACCGGCTGGAACTGACAGCAGCAGAAGAACAGCAATTGCAGCGCCAGCCAAGCCTGTTGATGCAGTTGGCCATGCTGTTTGCCCGCAATGCCAGTTGGTGGGGGCCCTTGCTGGTGTTGTGGGCGATTGCCACAGCCATGTATGGCTATGCCAGCACGGCTGCCATCATCCCTGCCGCTTTGCTGTTATTGCACCTACTGGGCTTTATCTGGTCCAAAGTACCCATGATTTTGTACAACCGCACACTGGAAGCCTGCACCTGGAACCGCTGGGCAGAGGCTGAGCGTATCATGCGTGCGCTAGCCCGCTGGAAATCATGGTTCAAGATAGCGATACCCGAACATGAAATCATCTTTAGACTGGCTACTGCCGAAGCCGGTCAGGGTCGCCTGGCCGACGGCTTGAAACGGGCTGCGGTGTTAAAGCACGACGCCTCGCTAAAACCAGGGTTTTATGAATCCAGATTGTCGTCGGTGTATTTTGCTGCACGCGATTTCCAGCAGGTTGCCCTGGTCCAGCATACCTCACGCAAACTGAACCCCGGTGTCGCCCCCAGCATCGACCTGGCCACTACCCTGGCTCGCCACCTGAATAATTTCAAAGCGGCAGAATTGCTGCTGGCAGATATCGACAAGGCTACTCTGTCGCAGTTGGAACGCCTGTTTTTCTTCATTTGCCAGGGTGTCATCAGCCTCAACACCGGGCGGCCAGAACTGGCCATCACCCAATTAAACGAAGCCTATGAAATCACCGCAGCCTATGCCAGCATGCCGCTGATGCAGGCCAACGTTACAGAAATCCGTGCCCATCTGGCCCTGGCCTTGTGTGCCTGTGGCCGCCAGGTGGAAGCCAACCCGCATGCGCTGGCCGCCCACACAATGCTGCTGGCCTGGCAGGATACGGCGATGTTGCAACGTCTGAAGGATGCGTTGCGGGGGTGAGGTATGGCGGGTGCGGTGGATCGTGTATTGCTGACTCTGGGAGAGCCAAATATTGAAGGCACCCATTGCAAGGGTCGTCGGTTTTACTTCGATTTGCCACCGGCCAATGCGGCTAAAAATGCATCGAAGTCATCGCTGTGCGCTTTAAGCGCCGCTTCTATGGTTGCCTTGGGTATGCTCTTATTTTTTGGGTAACAGGTATCAACAGAAAAAAGTTTTCCATCCATGCTAGTGCAGATCATTTCGATATTGCCGCGCCTGCCCCGCCTTTTACTTCCGCCTTCGTGTTCCCAAGCGTAAGCTGCTCCAGCCGCGCATTCTTTTGCAATAAATGCACTGAGTTCCTCGAGACTCATGTCATCAAACATTGCAACATTATCACCGGCATATGCTGTCCCGCTTTTTTGTGCAAAAAAAATACCTGATGGTGTATGGCGCTCCCAACTATGTTGGGCTGCTTCTTCTGAACAGTCCACGGATGTTGGTTTAATTTCTTCATGTGCTTTACCTTCAACAGCCACGAGACGTCTTTCCAGAGGTGTTCGGGAATCACCATAGATTATGGTAATACCGTTTTTAGAATCCCATTCATAGTCAACCACATCACCATCTTTGCATTCCGCATCACCCCATTTTGCATCAGCGTTAATTTCTTGTTCCGAACCATTGCCTTTCCGTATAGATTTCTTGTCTTTTATTAGGGTTCCTTTTAACTTCATCAACTGAAATACCGGCCGCCCCGATACCGCCATCGCCTGCGCCACCCCACCATCCTGTCCGACCCCACTCTTTACAACCGTCGTGCCCGCACTCAGCGCCCTCGCCCCCATGATATCGGCTTCTGATTCCAGCCCCACGTCATCATTGATGCTGGTGCCTGATTTCATCTGAAAAGTTGGCCTGACCCGGCCCTGCTTTTGCTGGACGACATGCCAGGCTTCGTGCGGCAAATGCTGCTCTTGCCCAGGAGCGATATGGATGTCCGTACCTTGCGCAAATGCATGCGCCTGCATGGCTGCTGGTTGTGCCGAGTTGTAATGCACCTTGACATCGTCCATCGCCATGCCGGACAGGTTTTCTACACCTGCTTTTAGATTATCCGGCATGCCAGTGTTATTTGATGCGGGTGCATGCCCGTCTGCGGCATGCCCAGCTTGCCGCTGTACGGGTGGCTGTATTGGCTGCCGCTGAGGGGTGTGTTGTTGCATGCGTTGTGCCGTGGCCTGCATTTGCCGGGCTTGCGGGCTGTTGTCCATGGCTGCCTGCAAGCTGTTGAGCCGTTGCGACTGTGGGCTCTGGTCTGCCATTTCCTGAAAACGCCCCTGTAGCACCGCTTCTGGCCTGTGGTCAACAAAGGCTGTAGCCACATCCGCAGCCAATTGACTGACTGGTGCAGTCTTCAGCGCTTGCGTTTGCTGTACCTGTTCGGACGGTACCGGGGCTTGCGTCTTCATGGGTGTTTGTCGCTTATAGTTGCAAGCTTACATGAAAAATAAGGGGCAATAATTCAGCCTATCCGTTTTTCTGCTGTCGCAACAGCAGGCATGCCCAACAAAAATTTGACTATACCAAACAGCATCAAGATTCTGGCTGGCAGAATGATAAATACCGCAATACTACCGACCAAATAAGCACCGCCACCGCCTTCTACCGTTGATGCAAACATGGCGGCCGCGATCGTTAACAGTGTCATCACTACACCGACCATCAATAACTTACCACCAGGTATCGGTGCAGGCACGCGCTCCCGGAATTTTTCAGATCTGAAAAACCATGCCGTGATCAAGGCTGCCGGTAAATATTTGATGAGCACAGTCAGCAGAGTCGCCATACCGTGCGGCATCATATGAATGCCCGGCACAAACATCATCAGATAAGTGCCAATTGGAAACAGATCGGCAAGTAAAAACGTAAAGCCCAAAAAGACGTAGGTCAATTGTATTCCTATCATTGAATCCCGGTAGCACTTTGCCCAAGTGGCACCGGATAAGTTTATCAAACCTGCAACTTAACAGAATAGCAAAGATAAAGCAATTTGCCCTGGTGCCTATGCTTGTACTTGTTAAGCCACAACTCTGCTCGCCATATTTGCCCTGATCAAGCTTATCAATAACTCATATGCCAAATCCATCTAGCAAAAGCGAAAAAAGGCATTGGTCAATTCAAAAATTAGCAAGGATGCTGATTGTCGGATGAACAAGTCTCTATTGTGCATCCACATTGGCGTTTTAAAACGCAAACTAAAAATCAAAATAACGGAGACAAAAATGAACACAAAATCGACATGGGGACTGTTTTGCAGGTGGGCCAGATTGCTACTGATGAGTGTATGTGCCTTGGCTGCCATGCCCTCTTACGCAGCCAGCCAGGTGATACAGAATGACGTTTTTTGGAAAGACACTGCCGGCAACAATATCTATTCGCAGGGTGGCGGCATATTGAAGGTGGGTAGTACGTATTATTGGTATGGCGTCAAATATAATGGTGCGGTGACTTATGCGGCCAATCCGGCATCCAAAAATTCAGACACCAGTTTCAATGCGGTGACGGTCTACTCATCCACTGATCTGGCGCACTGGAAATTTGAAGCCAATGCCATTTCAGTGGCACCGGCAGGGCAAGTGTTTGAATCGGCCACATGGCTGGGCCGCCTGGGTGTGGTGTACAACAGCACGACGCACAAGTATGTGCTGATCACGCAATATTCCAGCACTGCCATGGGGGCTGGCGTATTGTTTGCCACCAGCAGCTCGCCCACTGGCCCTTTTGTGTATGACCACATGCAGGCGCAGATTACCAATGTGGTGACACCGTCTACCGGTGACCAGACGGTGTTCATCGACGATGACGGAAAGGCGTATCTGGTCTTCAGCAATTCGAATGGCCGCTCGCATTTATATGTGGCCCCTGTCCGCACGTCCGATTCATTGAATATCGAAGCAGCCACCAATATCTACAATAGCGGGTCTGGCGGTCGCGAAGGCAATGCCATGTTTAAATACAATGGCATCTATTATTTCTGTTCGTCTGATCTGCATGGATGGAATGCCTCGCACACCTACTGCATCACGGCCAATAATATTACTGGCCCCTATTCTGCCGAATTTGTCGTGGCAGGCACGGACGCCGATTTTTCACATGTGACGCAGACAGGCTTTTTTATTCCCGTGCATGGCAGTGCCGGTACGACGATTTTGTTTGCCGGTGACCGCTGGAGTGACTTTGCTGGCAATGGCATAGGCTATAACCAATGGACGCCGCTTTCGTTTAGCGGCAGCACGCCCAAATTCAACTCACTGAGCCAGTTTAATCTGGATGCAGCAACAGGTAGCTGGTCTGTTGGCAGTGGCAACAACTACATTCTCAACCCCAGTTTTGAAGCAGATCGTGTAGGGCAAAACGTCCTGGCTGGCTGGTCAAACTGGAGCAATCTGTCCGGCGTAGACCCCAACAGCAACGTGGCTGGTGGCCACAGTGGCCGCTGGGCAATGACGCAAAGTTATACAGCCGCCTACAGCGCCAGCATGTACCAGAATGTCACGCTGCCGAATGGCACCTATACCCTGAAAGCCTGGGTAAGAAGCAGCGGCGGCCAGAGTATTGCGAGGATATATGTCAAGAATTTTGGCAGTGCTGAAATAGACTATTCCATCAACACCAGCATTGCCAACTGGACGCAGATTTCGATTCCCAACATCGTCGTCAGCAACGGCACGGCACAAGTGGGCGTGTACTCGGTGGCCAATGCCAACAACTGGGTAAGAGTGGATGATTTTACTTTGATCAAAAACTAAAGACCGACACAGCCCGCCTGCCGTGGTTCACCGCAGATGGGCAAACCCGATTATTTTTTTACTTTATCAAAACAGGCCAAACGCTGCGCGCAAGGTTTGGCCTTGTCTTGCAAGACATGCTCATCTGTCAGCAGCGCAGATCAGGCGGCAACCAGACGGGCATTTTGCGGATACATCGCCGCCAGGGTTTCTGCATCAATAGCGGTCTTGAAGGCATGTGCAGTCTTTAAATTGTCTGCACGCTGTGCAGCAGGCCGGGCATTGATATCGTCGAACAGACGCTTCACGTTGGGCAACTGACTCCAGGCATCATCGCCAATAATGAAGGGTATCGCTCGCGCCCATCCCCAGAACGCCATATCGACGATGCTGTAGGTATCACCCACCAGATACTGGCGCTGTGTCAGACGCGCATCCAGTATGCGCCAGTGCCGCCAGGCTTCAAAGTCATAACGATTCAAAGGATAGGTCTTGGGTTCAGGCGCAAAATGCCTGAAGTGCACCGCCTGCCCGGAAAACGGCCCTATGCCAGTAGCAATAAACATCAACCATGACAGCAGGTCAGCACGGTGAACTGGGTCAGCCGGTAAAAACTGGCCAGATTTTTCAGCCAGATAAAGCAGGATGGCATTGCTGTCAAACACCACTGCACCCACTTCGTCATCAAAGATGGCCGGCGTTTTTCCGTTAGGGTTAATCGCCAGAAAATCCGCGCCATGCTGTTCGCCTTTTTGGGTATCAACAGGCACCAGTTCATATGGCAGACCAGACTCTTCCAGAAACAGCGCAATCTTGGCCGGATTGGGCGATGGGTGATAATAAAATTTGATCATAAATAAACTTCTTCAAGAATTTGCATCAGGGGATGATGAGCCGTTTACATGCGCCCATCATCCATTTCAGACATCAAGAGTCAAACATCAAGACATCAAGGCATCTGCGTATAATTGACAGGTATCCACTGATACGATGTACCCGTTTTGTTCAAATGCCCCAACCCGGGAAACTGTATGTGCGATGCGCCAATCAGCGTGCCGTCTTTTGCTGCCTGTGCGAATATTTTCTGGCGCGCGGCAGCAGCTTCTTTGGCGTGGCTGTCAAAGGTCACTGTCACTTCCGGCTTACCCAGTTGCACGGCTGCGACGTGGATCAAATCGCCAGTCAGCAATAACTTCTGACCCTGGCTTTCGACCAGGTAAGACGTGTGGCCTTCAGTATGCCCACGGGTGGAATACGCTGTCAGACCCGGCAGCAATTCACCATCTTTAGCAAAAGTCTGCAACTTGTTGGCTGCCTTGTAGGGGTTTACCGATGCCATCGCCCCCTGGAAAAATCCCTTGGCGTCAGCAGGTGCCTGTTCCAGATTCTTTTGGCTCAACCAGTAATCGGCCTCGGCCTGGTCTACATGGATGTTGGCATTGGCAAATATCATTTCATTGTTGAGCACCAGGCCACCCACATGATCAGGGTGCAAATGGGTCAGGTAGATATCATCGATTTGTGCAGGCTCATAGCCAGATGCCTTCAGATTGGCGATCAGCTTGCCCAGGCTGGGGCCGAACAGGCTACCAGTGCCGGCATCGATCAGTATCAGCTTGCTGCCCGTGTTGATGAGGTAGGCATTGACCGAGGTTTCCAGCGGTGCCTGTAAAAATGATTTCGACAGCACTGCCTTGGTTGTTGCTGCCGGTTCCATCAAGATTTGATCGACGGGCAGCTTGATCGTGCCATCGCTGAGGGCTGTCACCTCAAACGTGCCCAGCATCAAACGGTGATATGCGGGTGCTGATGTCTTTACCATCGGTGCGGCAGCCAATGCCGGTGTGGTACTGCCAAAGCCTATGGCACCGGCAACAGACAGAAATAAGGCGGCGCGGGCAAAGTTCAGTAATGTGTGCTTCATCATGATTCTTCCTTAAGGCGTTAATCGCCATGGGTTAATAATGAAGCAGATTCTATTTCTTTGCGAAAATCGGTACAATCATCAACAATGCAAACCATCTTTGCGCTTTACGCAAATCAAAGTCCAGGTGCCCCATGTTCGATGCGATACAGATTTTTTTGGAAGTCCATGCGGCAGGAAGCCTGTCTGGCGTTGCCAAAAAGCGCGATGTAGCAGTGTCATCCATCTCCAGAAAGATTGATGCGCTGGAGGCAGAGCTCGGTATGAAATTATTCCACCGCAGCTCAAGGCGCTTGCTGCTGACCGATTCTGGCGAACAATTTTTGCCCAGAGCAAAAACCATCGCTGCCGAACTTGACGACGCCCGCCAAGCCATGTCTGCACTCAATGCCGACCCACGCGGCCTGCTAACCATCACAGCCCCCGCAGCCTTTGGCCGCCGCCATGTAGGACCGGCTGTCGCCAGCTTTTTAAACCGCTACCCGCTGATGGAAGTCGACCTGCATATCAGCGACCAGATCGTTGACCTGTCCACCCAAAGGGTGGACGTTGCCATACGCATGGGCATCTTGCCCGATAGCGATCTGGTCGCCACTACCCTGGCACCACTGCATAGACTGACCTGCGCCAGCCCTGCCTATCTGGCCCGCTACGGTTACCCTGCCACACCGCAAGACCTGCTCCAGCACAATTGCCTGACCGGGGCAGCGTCGCCATCGCCAGCAGGCTGGTGGATCTACCCAGGCGTCAACAAGGAAATAGCATTGCCCGTCCGTGGCAGCCTGCGTTGCAGCGATACCGAAACACTGCTACAGGCCGCCCTGGCAGGCACAGGCATCATCCACCTGGCCAGCTGGATGGTGTTTGAGCATATCGAATCTGGGCAACTGATTTCACTCTTCCCCGGTACCAGCAGCATCCCCACCAAAATCCGCCCCGGCATCCATGCCGTCCGCATGCCTGGCCGTTCCCACGCCGCCAAAGCCCAGCTCTTCATCGCCCACCTGCGCAGCGTGTTTGGGGAACCGGTGTATTGGGATAGAGTTTTGGGATAAGGTATTGGAGGATTGAAGTGTAAAACATGTAAGAAAGCTGTATAAATTGGCTGGAATGAATACGAATAGATGTATATTCGCTACCGAAAAGAATTTTTCTCAGTAGAACTTTTTCGTTAATCGCGAACACAACATGGTCGCAGCCAAGACAAGCGCATTTATGCTCATCTTAGATTTCAACATCCGTTCGCCAATACTTAAAGTTAACACGCCAAAAACTTTTTATGACCAGCAAACAAGTCAAACAACAATTACAGCAAGACCTCGCGCTCTGGCATGCCGATGGTTTGATTGAAAAATCTGCCTACGAACTTTTGTCCCAGCGCTATGAAGTAAGCAAGTTTGGCCTGATTGGCGTCGTGAAATATTGCGGCATTTTTGGCGGCTTTTGTGCTTTTCTTGGGTTGATGGGCACGATCAGTGCCTTGTCGCAATCGGTGACGTTCGCGGTGCTGGTTGGTGCTGCCATCAGCATAGCGTTAACCTGGGCGGGTTTACGGCTGGCTGACGATGTGCAGCAGCGCTATGCGGCTTCGTCGAAGTTTATCGTCACCCTTGGCATAGCCTTGTGGGCCAGTGCGGTGGGGGGATTTTTAAGTGAAGTGCTGCACCTGGAGCGCAACGTGGTGCTGATATTCACCGGATTGCTGACCATCCCGCTGGCTTTTTACCTTGCTTACCAGCGCCACAATACCTATTTGCTGATTCTGGCCTTGCTCGCGCTGTTTCATTGGGTAGGCTCGTGGTCGGCCATGTTTGGTCGTTCCAGTTATGCGCTGTCGATCCAGGACCCGAAGATGATGAGTGTGGTCGCCCTCATCGCTGTCGCCATAGGGTATGGACATGAACGCATGGCCTACCCCGCCACAGGACGGTTTTATCAGGCCTGGCAGTCAGTCGGGCTGGTGTACCTGAACATGTCACTGCTGATTTTATCGGTCTGGCACCACTATCAAGAGGAAACTGTCTTCTGGGTCTTTGCGTTCAGCATCGCTACCGTTGTGCAGATAGTGGCAGGTGCCCGCCTGCACAGTGGTTTGTTGCGAGGTTTTGGCATCACTTTTTTCGGCATCAATCTGTTTACCCGTTTTCATGAACAGTTCTGGAACCGGCTTGATTTGGGTAGTTATTTGGCCGCTGGCGGGCTGCTACTGCTAGTCACCGGTGCGTTGATGGAAGTCATCTCACGTAGTCTGAACCAGGCTGGCAGCAGCGTTCAAAACACTGACGGAGGTGCAGCATGAACCAGCGCAGCGTCAACCGTGGCGTACACAATGAACTGGATGATCTGGTCGCACTCCAGATCATTGAGGCAGGACAAGCAGAAAAAATCAAGCTGCGTTATCCGGCCGAAGCATGGAATATGTTGGCACTGGTACGCTCGTTCACAGTGTTGGGTGTGCTGACCTGCGTGGCGGGCATACTCATTTTGCTGCGCGAACATATGAACTGGTGGCTAATGGGTGAAGCCGCCCTTACGGGCTCTTTTTTAGGTGGCCTGGCTTTGGCGCACTGGTTGAAGACCCATCGCAACATGCCCATCCTGGCCGAAGCGCTGGAACTGGCAAGCGGTATGGCCTTGCAGGGTCTGAGTATCGTGCTGGCCCTGCATCACTCCAGCGGCAGCAAAAACTGGCCTGCCCTGGTCGGCGTCGATGCGGCCCTGCTGCTGGCACTGGCTTATGCGCTGGCCAATCGCCTGCTGTTATGGTATTCGCTGGCGCTGTTCTTTTTCTTTTGCGGGGCGGAAACAGGCTATATCTCTGGCTGGGGCGCCTATTACCTGGGTATGACCTATCCAGCCCGTTTTCTGGCCATCGGGGCTGGGGTACTTTGCCTGGCCTGGGTACATGTGAAATTTCTGCGCGGCCGCCTGGCACCGTTTGCGCGGGTATATTTTCATTATGGCTTGTTGCTGATCAATCTGTCGCTATGGTTTCTCAGTGTGTTTGGTTATTACGAGAACCTGGATGTACGTTGGGATGATACCGGGGGCGAGCGCCTGGCGTTTTCAATCCTGTGGGCAGCGGTGGCGGGCGGCTCGGTATGGGCAAGCATGCATTTCAATCTGCAACTGCTGCGTGGCTATGCCTACACTTTTTTAATGATTAATTTATATACCTTCTACTTCCAGTTCCTAGTCAGTAAAAGTCCTTCACTGTGGTTTATCCATTTGTTGCTGGTCGGTGGCAGCCTGCTTGGTTTGGGTATCTATGTTGATGGCTTGCGCAAGAAAGAGCCAGCGCTGAATGAGTAGTGTGCTTGGCAGCTAGCTGATTTGGGCTTGTCAGCAATTGTAGCTGGCTGCATTAGTGATCGTGCTCCCCTTTGCTGCAAAAACCCAACATAGCGATAGGCGCTCTTTATGCCCAAGAAAAAAATTCAAAAAAATATTTACTCATTGATCAGTTTGGTCATTCTTTGGAGTATTGTCACCGTGCTGGCGAAGTCAGTTTCCCCCAAAGACGAATCAATTGCGACGATTATTGTCGTCAATTTGCTGTTGACAGGACTGTCTATTCGCATGTGGACAAATCCTGATTTCTTCAGCGGAAAAAATCGGCAATACGGTATTGAGACATGGCAGGACTGGTTGGTGATATTTTTCTTTGCAGGAATACTTTCCTGCATTTTTTTGTTGATAGATTGCGGTGGCAGTTTTCCTTCCTTCAATCCAGAACTGGTATGTAACGGCCACCCAGGTATAGGTATCATTTTCACGATCAGCGCAATGGCGATAACAGCGATTGCATTTCCCTCTGCTGTGCGCGCTTGGCTGATATCCAGAATGGTGAATGAAGACTAGTGGACTGTCACAGTTACTATATCAAATATATTCTCGTCGCACGTCCCCATCAATCACCCTGCCTGGAACCATAACGGCCAATGACAGACAAACTACACCATGCAGAAACTCCGGTAAATTTTGACCACGCATTAGCATCCCTGCAAACATGTCTATCGGCAAGCGGCTGGTCAGGAAAAATTGTCTGGCTGGACAAAACCCAATTCATCAAGCTACCAGCTGCAACAATTGGTTCGAAGGGGGACGAGCGGCTGATTTTGTATCGACCACCAATAGCAATACAGGATGGTTTTGTCAGAGCAGAATTCGATCATGCAATTGCCAAGGACTGGATAGTGCGCTTGGAAGCGCTGGGAAAGCTGGGAGACCAGCTTACGTATGCGTGTCTGGATTCCAGTGCTGAATCAGAACAAGGGGAAATGGGTATTGCGAGCGGCGTCAAAATCCTTGTCGCTGCCTACTCTCCAAAAATCATCATTACACGTTCCAGATTGATCTGGCTGGCAGTGCGCTACTACCTGCGCAACTGGGAAAAACGGCGAGATCGGGCATTTTCGAATCAGCGCATTTTGCAGACAAACAAGAAAATAACCTGACCTGAACAGTAGGCGGGGTCGGGTGCAATCTATCTTGTTGAAGGCAAAGAGTAGACGCACCTGTGAGCGAGTCATAAATTACAAGTCGCTGCTCAGTTGACTTGCTTATTTCGAATTAATTCCTGGTGCCGTGCGTTTAATATCGCAACAGAATCTTTACCACTCTTCATGTGCGAAATAAAAATTTCGCTAGACTTGGTAAAGCGGTGACCAAGGCGAATAGAAAATGAGTTAAATAGCCAACTCCAGAAAGTCGGATAGAATGCAGCCTCATCAAGGTCACGCCACTTCACTCCGACAATTCCTCTGTCCCAAGGCAAAATACCGGTAAAAAGCCAGACACCGTTCTCATCGCAATAAAGTTTATAGCTACGCAATATCAGAATACGATAAATCGCTAATGCCTGCGATATGATCAATATAACCAGCCCAAAAATCCACGAGACAGCAAATGCAGCGGGAATAAATAACAATATGATCAACGCGATAATTACGGTTCTTACATAGGCGGTCCATGCCTTACGACCAAGTTGCACAACATTTGAGCTGACCTCTGTCCAGCACCGCACAAATGCATATTGCCTTCTCCCATACAGGTAAGTTTTTGCTGGCGCAGGAATCAGATGCAAGTGCCATCATTGATCTGGAAGGTGGGCTGATAGCAAATTTTGACTTCCCCCAGTTTGTCAATGAACACTCACCCACTACATTTAGCGCAGAAATCAACTACTTCCCAGATCTGATCATTACCGATCTGGGGGTTTTCATTCTGTCGCAAAAAAACATTACGCATTTCAGTATCAGCGAATTAAGCTGGCGATCAGTCAGCCAGCCGGGGAAACCTGCAAAACAATCGGAAGCCACTCGTCAGGCATCCGCCATACAGGCCACTTGGAAAAGTTTTTATAAACCCTCGCTGGAACTGAAACCAGTAAGTGCCGCTGATGCCAATGCACAGAGAAATTCATTCATGTATGGTATGCCGTCCATGCCCGACCAGCAAGCATGGCCCACACATGCAGGGCAAGCCATGCTCTTGCTTTGCCAGCTTGATTTGCAGGAAGCTGCTCTACTGCTTCCTGCAAATCCATTCCCTGATCAAGGCTTGTTGCTGTTCTTTGTCGGCGTTGATAAAGATTTTGAAGTGCTGCTTGATGACGAATTTAATCCGCTTGCAACGCGCGTGCTGTGGATAAACCAGGCTGCTGGCAAGACAAGTAATGCGCATACAGATATGCCGCATGTTGAAAGCAAGCATGTCGAGTTCGTAAAAGGAGTTGGCACATGGCCACAAACTGACGCTGCAATTGTAGAAGCGCAGTTATTATCCGATACTGAACTGGAAGAATACCGCAGTTTTTTAGACGAACATCAAGCAGAATCGGCGTGTGGCGATACATATCGCCTTGGTGGTTACCCCACCGTACTGCAACAAAATGGCAGAGAGGCGGTTGCCGAATACAAACGCAATGGGCAATACCCAAAACCAGATCAAAATGGCTGGAAGACCGCGCAACAATGGCGACTACTATTGCAAGTCAACTCTGATGATCATTTTATGTGGGGCACCGATAGCGGCATTCTATACTTCATGATTCACGAAAGTGACTTGTCCGTGCGAGATTTCTCTCGCGTGGTTAGTACCGCTGTGGGCTTTTGAAGAGTCAAAACAATCAGGCAACAATGCGCCGATAAACTTAAAAATGCTGCTTCAGACCCGCTATCGACAGCATCGCTTTGTTGCAAGATGTCTATGCGCTAGCAAGCGCATATCCATATACAAACATATACAAACATATACAAACATATACAAACGCAGTTTGCTGTACGACACGCCTGCGGCCCTCGGGTCTGCACAGATAAAAGCATCTCACCCCTAAAGATGAAATGCCTTGACTCATTTCAAAATCTTATCAATCTCCTTCTGAGGCAATACACCTGCATATTTAGGAATACCATTTTTATCCAACTTGGCGACGTGAATTGTCCAGTTGATTTTATTGTCGGCAGAAAAGGTCAACTCCAGTGCCCAGCCTGTTTGTGATTCTTCCGTATGAAAACCATTGAAAACAAAATTGCCCAGACTGTAGAAAATAGGTTTTCCTTTGTAGATATCAATGTTTTGCGTCACATGCGGGTGGCCGCCGACAACGGCATCAGCGCCTGCATCGATCATGATACGGGCCAGTTCTTCCTGATGTTTGGATGCATGCGGTTCATGTTCCCAGCCCCAGTGTGGATAGGTAATGACAATATCAGCACCAAGCTTTTCTCTGGCATTGCGGATATCAAATGCGACCTGATCCGCATCGGCCCATGCGACGCCGGGCCGGTCTTCCAGGGCTTCAAAGCTGCGCGGGAAGAAATTGTCATAGCCTAATATGGCAATTTTATGGCCATTTTTTTCTACCAGGTAGGGCGTATGCGCTGAACGCAGATCACGGCCACCACCAAAATAAGGAATCTTTTCTTTTCCCAACAGGCCCAGCATGGCAGCAAAAGTATCTGGGCCATAATCGCCGGTATGATTATTCGCCAGCGATACGGCTGAGAAATGTGACTTGACGGTTTTTAATACCCTTGGATGCGCTAAAAAGGTAAATGGCTTGTCTTCTTTTTTTCCACTTGATCCGACTACACATTCCAGATTGCCAAAACTGAGGTCGGCCTGCTTGAATTGCTGTTGAAAAGCGGCAAACGGGTCTTTGCCCTGCTGTATCACTTTACCTGGCAATTCATCAAGCATCAGGTCACCAACAAACAACATGCGTACATCCTGCTTTTGCGCATACACATTGCTGCACAGGCTTACCATACAAAGAAGCCCCAAGGAAAGCTGTTTTAGTTTCAAGAATAAGGTGTTCATTGGGATGTTCCTGTCACGCATACCGCTTTACAGCTAAAGCTGAGTTCACGTTCGAATTTATGAGAATACACGCGCTGCAAGCCAAAACCATTTTTCGCGGTCTGGCAACTGGCCGCATCAATGCTGGATTCGCTGGCATGGATCAACACATAACGATTCTTCGACTGGTGATAGGTAAACGTCTTTAACTTGCCTTGCCCGTTTTTTGGATCTTGAAATACCTGTGCACTGAAACGAAAGCCGCCTTCGAGGTCGTGGGTATTCAAAGCAAACGGGTCACTGGTACGCTTGATTTCGAAGCTGCTTTCTGTACCAGACACTTTGACTTCACACATGGCGTCCTGAGCAAGAGCAGGAAAAGTGCAACATACAAGTGCAGCGAAAATACCTGTGGTGATCGGTATTAAACTAAGCGAAGGCGAAGGCATGATTTCCTTTGTAAACAGACTTCAGTGATGCATGGTTACCGGTGTGCAAACAAGCGATGTGGCGTACCTGACATATAGCGGTATTACTACATTCTAAAAATGGAAGTAGTCTTGGTCGCTATGCAGCGTGGTGCTTATTTGGCATAACTGTCTACGATACCAGAAAAATTCACTATTTTATGGGCTGCACACGGGCGTTTTGATGATTTTAGTCGCAACCTAGGGCTGTGCGACTAAGGTATCTCCAGGAAAAAACTCCGCCAACAATTCTATAGCCAGTTGCCCCCAGCTTTTGCCGATCCCCTTCAGGTGAGCGCTGACAATTGTCTGTCCGGATATATCTGTGACCAATTCTATTTCCAATATCTCGCTTTTGTCGGTATCAATGATGCCGTTCAGTTCATAAAACCGGGCGGTCGCGCTCAGCCATAACACGTGGGCAAACGCTTCATTGCTGCCGCAGGGCGTTGATCCGTACGACAATAAAATACCTTCCGCAGGATGCAGCCTGGCATGGTCCAGCAATTCAAGCACCCAACGATATTGTTTCTGACCCGGCAGCCTGTTGCGAAATGCCTGTACCGTATTAGCCATGTTTTGCTTATGCAGGGCATTTTGCTGTTGCACGTTCAATTGGCGTTGTTTTGTCGAGGGCGGCAATCCATCAATGCGCTTGTCGGGCACGTCATGCCGATCATCCATTTCTATTGGTTCATTACTGTTCACATTCCCTCCCCGCTCATCCTTCACCGTTGCTGCATACAGCAAACCCGGCGCATTGACCTCTGCGATGTGAATATTCTCAGCGATATCTTCGGGCCAACCTTCACGCGCCAGAAAAACGATGGCGCCCAAAATTCTCTCTCTTTGGATTGATTCTTCATCGGCCAGGGTCTTCTCAAAGCGCAGCAGTTGCGCCAGCAATTGGCTGAACTGTTCTTCTCCAAACTTCCGTACCAGTTCTGCTTGCCGGTGCTGGTTTGTTAATCCGTATTGCTGCGTTGGTTGCGTCATCTGTTTGATTTCATTTAATAATAATGCCCACCAGCAACAGCCTTGCAGGAGGTCAGGACTGCGTTTATAGTGCTGCTTGTCAATATAGACGTCAGCGCCACAAGAGCGCATGAAAATTATCAAGGGAATCCATGGCTGTCGACCATCAAATCAAAGTCTATCAAGACGATATCACACCTTTTTTGCAGCGCTTGCCTGCATTTCTTTTGTTCCCTTTCCGGCCAGCACCGCTTTTCATGATAGCGGGCCTGTCGGCCGTCAGCGTCGTGACGGTGCTCACTTCTGGCCTGCTCCGTGGCTTGCTGATGTTGTTCTTTTTGCGCTACGCCTATGCCGTAATGGAAATGGCTGCCATGGGCAAGCACAATCCAAAATGGGATGACATCACGGTATTTGGCAACAAGGACAAGCGCCCTTACAAGCAGAATCTTGTATTTTTGCTGTACTTTGTGCTGATGGTGATTGTGGGCACCTATGCAATCAAGGTGGATATGCCCAAAGAACCACCGTCCATATCGGCCGCCGCATCGGAAACCGGATTGGCGACTCCATCAGCGACCACATCACCTGGCCAGGCACACCGGGATATCTATGCAGAGCAGCGACGCAATGCCCAGGATGATGACGATGACGACGCTGATGCACAGAGAACGATGGGCCAGTACGACATGAGCGCCCCCAAAACCAGCGATGCCGATGATGCCACGTCACGCAAGATCGCCGCGCGGGAACAGGCGCTCACTTACGGCAGCGACAACGGTGCCGGGGATGCTCCCGCCAATACGCCCGGCAGCAAGATGGATCGTTTTATGAAGCCAGACGTGCATTTTGCCAAATGGTTTTACGTGCTGGCCTTGCTGTTTGCCATACCGATACCGGCGGCGGTGATGGTGCTGGCGATTGAGGACGATACTCTGCGTGCACTGAACCCGCTGACGTCTCTGTTCTTCATTCGTGCCATGGGCGTATCTTATTTCGTCGTGTGGGCGATATTTGGTGGAGTCTTGCTGGCGATTGAGGGCGTGCGCCATGTGATACCGGCAACCTGGTCACCATTCGTCAGTGTACCGCTAGTGACGTTTATCAATTTCTACCTGATTCTGGCGACCTATTCGATGATGGGTTATGTGCTGTACCAATACCATCAGCAACTGGGGATGGCGGTCGAGGTAGATTTTGATGCGCAGCGTGTACAGGCAGAAGCAAGCGCAGTACCTGTATCGTCCGATCCTTTCATGCAGCGCATTGATGCGCTGCTGTTGAAGGGCGAAGTCGATGCCGCCATCCGCCTGCTGGAAGATGAAATGCGTTATGACCGCAATAACCTCAGCATGAATGAAAGGCTGTACCAGCTATTGCAACGCAAGGATGATGAAAAACGCATTCTGGATCAGGGACGCCGTTATATGCTGGCGCTCAGCAAGGCCACCTATCATGAAAAAGCCCTGCACCTGTTAAGTGAGTTGAAGAAGCGCGACCCGGCCTTTGACATACTCGGTGACAATGTATTGCAAATGGCAGGCACTGCCTTAGCGGCGCGGGATTTCAAAGGCGCGATGAACCTGATACAGGGCTTCGATAAAAAATATCCAGACCATGCGGATATACCTGCGGTCTATATGATGGCAGCACGCCTGTCTGGCGACCATTTCCGCAAGCATGCACAGGCCATCAGTATCCTGAAGGTGATCTTGCAGCGCTATCCAAATGCGACTGCTACTGCTGAGGCGGTCAGCTATATGGAAACGATGCAGAAAGCAATGGCAGCACAGGCTGCGGCAACGCCAACCGGAACCGCCAGCGCACCGCCATCAAAAACATCCTGATCAACGGCTGATCAAATGCAAAAAACAGAGGCCAATACTGGCCTCTGTTTTTGTTTGGTTGGAGATATTTTAAAACTCAAGCCAGCAATGCCGAAATAAAATCCTTCTTGTCGCTCTTCGCTGGCTCTTTGAATTCGAGGGCCGATTCAACATGGTGCAGGTGATGCACCATCAATTCCACGGCTTTTTCTACATCGCCGGCTTTGGCGGCGCGGATGAATTCTACGTGTTCGTCTGATGAGCAACTGGCGTCGCGGCTGGACTGATACAACATGGTAATGAGTGAACTGCGGCCTGCCAGTTTCATGAGGATATCGGTCAGTACCTGGTTGCCTGCCGTTTTCGCCAGCAGGATATGGAAGTCGCTGAGCAGGGTGGAACGTTCCTGCACGTTGTTGTCGATGATGGCCTGACGTTCCTGGATCAGGTGTTGTTCTATGCGGGCATAGTCTTCGTCTGTGGCCTTGGCAATAAACTCGCGCACCAGTGCAGCTTCAAGTATACGGCGAACAAAAAATATCTCATGCGCTTCCTGCTCACTGGGCTTGCTGACAAAGGCGCCTTTTTCTGGCACCAGATCAATCAGCTTGTCTTTGGCCAGCATGACCAGGGCCGCGCGGATCTTGGTGCGGCTGACGGAATACATGCGTGCCAGCGCCTCTTCGCGCAGCTTGGTGCCGGGCGGCAGCCTTTGTTCGGCAATGGCGGTGGTGATATCGCTGGCAATGGCTTCAGAACTGTCTGCCTGGTCTGAATGGGTCGTTGCTGTCATATTATTTACCTGTTACTGCATGATGAGTCAGGCCGGAATTGTAACCCCATACGCAAAACGCCCAAAGATTTCCATCCATGGGCGTTATTTTAATTACACTTATATTGACCTGGCTCAGTCAGTCAATGATAAACACCTCATACCGCCGCCAGCTCTGCTTTGGCGTTCGCCAGATCATAACTGGCAATCGCTGCGGTATCACCATCCAGGACAGCATGGGCACGGGTTTTGTCGATGTCTTTTTCCCATGACGCCACAACGACAGTTGCAACGCAGTTGCCGATCAGGTTGCCCAGTGCACGGGCAATGCCGATAAACCAGTCCACCGACAGCACCAGTACCAGGCCCACCACCGGTATCGCCGGTATGGCAGACAAGGTAGCAGCCAGTATCACTATCGCCGAACCTGGTACGCCATGGGCACCTTTGGATGTCACCAGGGCAATTGCCAGTATCGCCAGCAGATCAGACATCGCCAGCGGGGTATTGGTGGCCTGGGCTATAAATACGGCGGCCAGTGTCAGGTAGATAGAAAACGCATCCAGGTTGAAGGAATAGCCGGTAGGTATCACCAGGCCCACCGTGGTGTCCTTGATGCCCATGTATTCCAGCTTTTTCATTACCTGTGGCAAGACAGAATCAGACGAAGCCGTTGCCAGCACCACCAACAGTTCTTCACGCAGGTATTTGATGAATTTGAAGATATTGAAACCGGCAGCTTTCAATATGCCACCCAGAATACCAAACACAAAGATGATGACCGCGCCGTAAAACAAGATCACCAGGAAGCCCAGCTGTTTTAATGAGCCCACACCATATTTGCCCACGGTAAAGGCAATTGCACCAAACACGCCCAAAGGTGCCAGCTTGATGATGAAGGACATACACTTGAAAAACACTTCCGACAGGCTGCTGATCAGGTTGGCGATGGGGCGGGCTTTCTCACCCACCAGCGACAGTGCACAACCAAAAATCAGCGAAAACAGCAATACCTGCAACACGTCACCCGATGTAAAGGCGCTGACCACCGTGGTCGGGATCAGTTTCATCACAAATTCGGCAAAGCCGGCGCTTTTGACCTTGTTGGCATTGTCTACATAGGTACTCAGGGTGCTAGCATCAAGCGAAGCAGGGACGATGTTCATGCCCTCACCCGGATGAAATATAAACGCCAGCGCCAGGCCCAGCACCAGTGCAACGGTGGTCACTACTTCAAAGTAGACCAGGGCTTTCAGGCCAACCCGCCCTACTTTCTTCAACTCGCCTGCACCATAAATGCCATGCACGACCACACAAAAGACGATCATGGGGATAATCATCTTGATCAGCTTGATAAAGCCATCGCCTACGGGTTTCAGGCTGACACCAAAGCTGGGGTACATGACCCCGACCAGTATCCCCAGTACCAGTGCAATAAGCACCTGGCCGAATAGTGATTTGTATATGCGCTGCACGACTACCTCCTGATAAGGGTTAGCACTACTATGGTAAGCATTACTGTAATTGCACGACTGTGAGCTAACTGCAACTCCTTGATAAATAACAGAAAAACGGAATAAACATCACCACCAGGCCAGCTTGTTATGAAGTGATCTGAAACCCAATATACTGCATCCAATTTTTGTATGCAATAAATGAATTCAATAGTAGAATCCAAAAAAACAGGCCAAAATGGCAGCGTCCGAACCGGGAAAAAACCTGGCAGCCAACCCGGAAATCAAAACGCCGCCATGAAGCCACTATGAAGGCTATATTGAAGTCGTACCTAAAGCCCAGGCCAGGCAGGAGACCAGCATGTCGAGCAAGATGCATTCCTACGCGAGTTGTGGCTCGCAAATCATGAGCAGGGCTGACGTATTGGCGCAACATACCGAAACGCCAGACATGTTGACCCGCACGTATCTGACCCCGGTGCACCACAGTGCAGCAGCCCAGTTGGCCGAATGGATGTGCGCTGCCGGCATGAGCGTACGGCGTGACGTGGCAGGCAATGTCATCGGCCGCTACGAAGGGCAGGAACCGAATGCCCCCGCCCTGCTGACCGGCTCGCATTTTGATACCGTGCGCAATGCCGGTAAATATGATGGCAACCTGGGCATCCTGCTACCGCTAGCCTGCATAGCACAATGGCATGCCGAAGGCAGGCGTTTCCCGTTTGCGATTGAGGTTATCGGCTTTGCGGAAGAAGAAGGCGTGCGCTTCAAAGCCACCCTGCTTGGCAGCCGCGCCGCCGCCGGCACCTTCGACATGGCTGTGCTGGACAATCTGGATGACAACGGCCTCAGCATGCGTGAAGTGATGACGGCATCCGGCTTTCATCCTGCCGGGCTGGCCAAAGCGGCGTATGACCCGGCGCAGGTGCTGGCCTTTGTCGAAGTCCATATAGAACAGGGCCCGGTATTATTGAATGAAGACTTGGCGCTGGGTGTGGTCACCGCCATTTCCGGTGCTACCCGTTATATGGTGGAAGTGGAAGGTCTGGCAGGCCATGCTGGCACTTCCCCGATGGGCATGCGCCGCGATGCCGCCATGGCAGCAGCGGAAACCGGGTTGTATATAGAACAGCGTTGCCAGGACATCCCCGGTCTGGTCGGCACGGTAGGCCAGTTTAATGTACCGAATGGTGCCGCCAATGTGGTACCGGGCAAGGCCGTATTTTCCATTGATATCCGTGCAGAACAGGATGCCATACGTGAACAGGCGGTGGCCGATGTGCTGGCACAGATAGAACGCATAGCGGCAAGACGCAAGGTGCAGTTCAATCTGCGAAAAACCCATGAAGCCCCCAGCGTACCTTGCGCGCCATGGCTGCAACAGCAGCTTGCACAATCCATTGCCCATTGCGACCAGCGCCTGCGTTACCTGCCCTCAGGTGCCGGGCATGATGCCATGGCGATGGCCGCACTATGCGATGTTGCCATGCTGTTTGTACGTTGCGGCAATGGCGGCATCAGCCATCATCCGGATGAAATCATGACGGCAGAAGACGCCGCACTGGCCACGCAAGCCTTTAGCCATTTTGTTGAACACTTTACATCGAGGCGTGAAGCATAACAAACGCGCCCAGCCACACAATCACACTCACCAAGAAAGCTCTCCACCATGAACCACTACCAAGAACTCGACGCCTGGATCGACGCCCACTTTGATGAACAGGTTAAATTCCTGCAAGAACTGGTACGCGTGCCCACCGATACCCCACCCGGCAACAATGCGCCACATGCAGACCGCACTGCCGATCTGTTGCAAGACATGGGTATAGCTGCTGAAAAACACGTGGTCCCTGACAGTGAAGTGCAAGCCGCGGGCTTGCAAAGCATTACCAACCTGCTGGTACGCCGTGTCTATGGCCCTGGCAAGACCATCCTGCTGAATGCCCATGGCGATGTAGTGCCACCCGGCGAAGGCTGGACCAAGGCCCCGTATGGCGGTGAAATAGAAAACGGCAACATCTATGGCCGTGCCACTGCCGTCAGTAAATCTGACTTTTCAACTTTCACCTTTGCCCTGCGCGCGCTGGAAGCTGTTGTTCAGCCCAAGGCTGGCACGCTGGAACTGTTATTTACCTATGATGAAGAATTCGGTGGCGAAGTCGGCCCCGGCTGGATGTTGAAACACAATCTGATCAAGCCTGATCTGATGATCGCTGCCGGTTTTTCTTACCAGGTCATCACTGCCCATAATGGTTGCCTACAGATGGAAGTGACCGTACACGGCAAGATGGCACATGCAGCAATCCCGGATTCTGGTGTCGACGCACTACAGGCTGCCGTCAAGATATTGAATGCCTTGTATGCGCAAAACACGCTGTACAAACAGGTGACATCGAAAGTGGAAGGAATTACCCACCCTTACCTGAATGTGGGCACGATAGAAGGCGGTACCAATACCAATGTCATCCCCGGTCGCGTCACTTTCAAGCTGGACCGCCGCATGATCCCGGAAGAAAATCCGGCAGAAGTGGAAGCTACCCTGCGCCAGCTCATCACCGACACCGCCAACGATCTGCCCGGCATCAGCGTCGATATCAAACGCCTGCTGCTGGCCAATTCCATGCGCCCCCTGCCCGGCAATACGCCGCTGGTGGAAGCGATACAAAAGCATGGTGAAACCGTATTTGGTGAAGTCATTCCGGCATTGGGCACACCGTTATATACCGACGTGCGCCTGTTTTCAGAAGTGGGTATTCCCGGCGTGATCTATGGTGCGGGGCCACGCACGGTGTTGGAGTCGCATGCCAAACGCGCCGATGAAAGATTGAACCTGGAAGATTTGCGCAAGGCGACCAAGGTGGTGGCACGTGCGCTGCAAGATCTGCTGCAATAAAAAACATAGCCGTATATGGAATTTATCAGCTTCATCCACTAACATAAAGCTGCAGTCAAAGCAGTTTTTATCGTGAGCCTATTTTGAAAGATCACTATGAATAAAAAAGCACTTTTTCATTTCTGCACACTGGCCATGCTGGCTGCCGCTACCAGCGGTCAGGTCCTGGCCGATGACAAGATTGTCCTCAACTACAATGTGCGCCCGCCGTATATCGTGGAAGAATCCGACGGTTCTGCATCCGGTTTGACAGCAAGCCCCGCAGCCAACGCGTTCAAAAGTGCTGGCGTCGCCTTCACCTGGGCCAAGGCAGCCCCCAATCGCCAGTTGGCCATGGTGCAGGAAAACACACAAAAAACCTGCGCCATAGGCTGGTATAAAACCGAAGAACGCGAAGGCTTTGCCAAGTTCAGCAAGGCCCTGTACCGCGACAAACCCACAGTCATGATCATCAGCAGCGGTTTCAAGATCAAGGACCATGCCAAGCTGGAAGAGGTATTGACCATGCCCGGCATCAAAGTGCTGATCAAAGAGAAATTTTCTTACGGCCATTACATTGATGCCGCACTGGCCAAGCTAAAACCCCAGACTGTCGTCTCCAACGGCACCAACACGCAGATGCTGCAACTGATCGCCGCCAAATCCGCCGACCTGATGTTCGCCGCACCAGAAGAAGCCAATTACCTGATTGAGCAATCGAATGTAGCCAAGGACAAGTTCAGTCAGTTCAAGGCAAGTGATATGCCGGATGGTGGGGAACGCTATCTCATTTGCAGCAAGAATGTGCCGGATGATGTGATGGCAAAATTGAACAAGGGGATCAGTTTTAAATAAGCGCTTCCTGAACATTCATGGCGTTCATTGTGCGCCATGAATGTTTGATGCGAGAGCATGCGATTACATCGATCGATCGCGATCATACGATCGTCGCTCCAGCGAAGGCTGGAATCTACCGGGCTGGCGCTCCAGAGGTGTTCGTTGCATATCGTCTCAATTGAAATCCCTTCCCCTTCAAGGGGAGGGTTAGGGTGGGAATGGGTTTCTTTCAACTTTCGGCAATCTTCATATCGTCGCTCCAGCGAAGGCTGGAGCCTAGTGGCGTTTGTTGCCTGCCGTACTGAGATTCAGTGATTGTCCTTCGTAGACACAAGCCGGGTCTCGGCCAATGAACAGCAATCATGATATCGTCGCTCCAGCGGCGTTCGTTGTCTGCCGTACTTTGATTAAACGATTGCTCTCCGTAGACACAAGCCGGGTCTCGGCCCGGCGGCCGAAATACTTTCTTTGCTTCGCCAAAGAACGTATTCAAAGAAAGGCGACCGCAGACTCGCCCTACGGGTGCTTACGCTACGCTTCAGCATAATTTGTGCGTCACAAAAAATGGGAAGATCCGCAACTCGCCTGCGGCCTTGCTTTAGGAACATGCGCTTGCAAGCGCATGCCGTTACGCAGGCGTGGTGCAGGCACCACGAAACCCCTGCTACACCTCAAACATCGGATCTTCTTTTTCCATTTTCTGTGAAGCACAAATTACATCGTCCCAAGCGGTTGAAGGTCAACAACAACTACAACTACAACGTCAAAAGCAACCCCAAAGTCAAAACCAAAATCAAAATCAACCCCAACGTCAACACAACCTCATTCATATTTATTTGAATGCCGTCAATTAACGATGGTGTGGGGGTTGTAGTTGTTTTTGACGTTGGGGTTGTTGTTGCTGTTGTTTTTGACCTTGCCGTTGACCTTAATCCGCTTGGGACGAAGCCATTTGTGTAGTGCAGAAAATGGAAATAGAAGGTCCGATGTTTGAGCCGCAGGCGAGTTGCGGACCTTCCCATTTTTTGCGCTGCATAAATGGGTACTCCCGCAGGGAGCGAGTCTGCGGTCGCCTTTTCTTTGGATACTTTATTTTGGCGAAGCAAAAGAAAGTATCTCGGCCGCCGGGCCGAGACCCGGCTTGCATCCACGAAGGGCAATCGTTTAATCAAAGTACGGCAGACAACGAACGCCACTGGGCTCCAGCCTACGCTGGAGCGACGATATAATGATTGCTGTTGATTGACCGAGACCCGGCTTGTATCTACGAAGGGCAATCGCTTTAATTAACAACACGGTATGCCACGACAGACACTAGGCTCCAGCCTACGCTGGAGCGACGATATGATGATTGCCGCTAGTTGAAAGAAACCCATCCCCACCCTAACCCTCCCCTTGAAGGGGAGGGAATTTCAATTGAGACGATATGCAACGAACTCTCTGGAGCGCCAGCCCGGTGTGGCGTCAGCCTAGTGTGGTGCCAGCCCGGCATAACCCCAGCCCGCTAGCCACCAGCCTACGCTGGAGCAACGATAATATGATTACCGCTTATCGACTAAAACCCACCACCATCCAAAACTTCGCCGTCAAGGAAAAGATACCATCACTCAAAACTCTTCCCAGTCATCCTTCCCCGACACTGACGGATCTTCCTTCGCCGGCGCAGAAGTCGCCCTCTTCACTGCCGCCGGTTTTTTGGCAGCCGGCAAAGCGCGAAGATTTTTACTTGCCGCCGCTGATGTAGCAAGCGCAGGACTCTTACGTACGGGTGCAGCGGCGACAGCGATGGCATGGCTTTCATTGAGCTTGAATGTACTGACCAGATGCACCAGATTGCCGGCCTGGTCTTTCAGGGATTCAGCTGCGGCTGCGGCTTCTTCCACCAGGGCAGCATTTTGCTGGGTGACGGTGTCCATCTCGGTCACGGCGCGGTTGATTTGTTCTATGCCTGCTTCC
Organism: Undibacterium sp. Ji49W; assembly: GCF_049340205.1. Lineage (NCBI taxonomy): Bacteria > Pseudomonadati > Pseudomonadota > Betaproteobacteria > Burkholderiales > Oxalobacteraceae > Undibacterium > Undibacterium sp. Ji49W. The sequence continues at coordinate 104,095 of NZ_JBMPOW010000012.1, forward strand.
TGCTCACGGCCAGCAGCGGTCAGTTCGCCCATGATATCGGTGACGTGGCTGATACTGGATACGACTTCATTCATGGTAATGCCAGCCTGATCCACCAGGCGGCTGCCAGTTTCGACTTTTTCGACTGAATCGCTGATGAGGTCCTTGATTTCCTTGGCGGCGCTGGCGGACCGCTGGGCCAGATTACGTACTTCGGACGCGACCACGGCAAACCCCCTGCCCTGTTCGCCGGCGCGGGCGGCTTCAACAGCGGCATTCAACGCCAGGATATTGGTTTGAAAAGCAATGCCATCAATCACGCTGATGATGTCGACGATTTTCTTCGACGATTCATTAATCATGCCCATGGTATCTACCACTTGCGCTACGACATGGCCGCCTTTGGTGGCAACGTCTGCGGCAGATACAGCCAGTTGATTCGCCTGGCGGGCATTATCGCCGTTGTGTTTGACGGTGGAAGTCAGCTCTTCCATGGAGGATGCGGTTTCTTCCAGTGAACTGGCCTGCTCTTCCGTGCGGGAAGACAGATCAAGATTGCCGGTGGCAATTTCGGACGATGCACCAGCGATGGTATTAGCCCCGGCACGCACCTGGCCGACCAGATTGGCAAGACTTTCCTGCATGTTTTGCATGGCTTGCAGGACACGTCCGATTTCATTGTCGGCATCTACTTCTATTTTCTGGCTCAGATCGCCGCTGGCCAGTCTTTCTGCTGCATCTCTGGCAACCAGCAGGGGTACGGTAATAGCACGAATAATCAGATAGGCACTGGCTACCGTCAACAGGATGGCAGTCAAAGTAACGACCAGCATGGTCAGTCTGGCGCTAAAAAACGAGGCATCAGCATGGGCTGCCGATTCCATCGCGCCGTTATGGTTGATTTCGATCAGTTTGTCCAGTATATCGCTGGATACATCGAAGATCTTTTTGCCTTCGCCTTCCAGTAAAGCCTTGGCCTGGTCATTTTCATTTTTTCTGGAATGGTTTAATACCTGCTCATGAATCTTCAGGTATTTATTCCAGTCGGTTATAAAACTGGTGTAGAGCTTCTTTTCTTCCTCACTGCTGATCAGCTTGGAATAGACCTGGTTGTCTTTCTCCAGCCCAGCCAGGATCGTCGCCATGTTTTTTTCCAGACCTGCCATCGCCGCATCGTCCGTATTCAGCACATGCTGGAATTCGATCACGCGTAAATCCGATGTCCGGGTATTGATACGATTCACTGCTTCTACACTGGGCAGCCAGTTGCCAGTGATATCGCTGGTCGCGTCTTTCATGATGACCATCTTCAGAAAAGCAGCGCCAGCCACGAACATCAACAAGGCAATGATCAAACTGAACGTAGCTACCAGACGGGAAGAAATGGAAAAGTTTTTCATGGCATGTCACTGGGTAGTGTTGGAATGGTCCTGCACGCATCCTGGAGCAGTCAGTCAACCGGCAAGGAATGCAATCATGTTAGAGCACAATTTCGCCAGGGCAACGGCATGACACAAGATTTCACGCTTGTATGCCATTGATGCGTGGCGTACAGGTGACAGCATGTGGCTTGAAGAAAAGTACTAGCCCCGGCATTACTCCAAGATAGACCATACAGCGGCGACTGCAAGTTGAAGACCAGGAGCGTGACCTGGCCGGCATGCTGTCCCAAAAAAGACCTAGGATGTCATACAACCGTAACACCCATCCCCTATCATTCGCGGCGGTCATTCTTGATTCCCATACGCTTTTACAAATTCACTTGAATGTGATTTCAACGGATTTTTCTTATCATGCAAACTTTATCTGTATTCCGCCGCCTGCCGCTGGCGATGATGGTCAGCACCGCCTTGTTGCTGGTGGCTTGCGGTGGTTCCAGCACGCCAGCAGTAGATGCACCGCTGGTCATCCCTTCTCCACCGGCTGATCCTGGTACGGTCGACACGGCACCGGTCGCTGCCAATGTACCAGCCTTTGTTGACAATGTAGCCACCAATCAGCGTGGCGATGCGCGCTATGCGACGCTGGACACCAATGCCGGCGTGCGCGTGCTGGGGGGCTTCAGGGATATCTGGAAACCTTTGACAGAGATCGTCGATGCTGGTCAGACTGCACCTGCCGTTGATAACTTCCCGGCAGTCGTGGCATCGAAATGGACAGGCTTGCCAAATGACGGCACCCCCGGTGGCACTATCGCCAACCAGGCAGTGCATGACGCCAATATCCAGTTTGTTATCGACACCACCAGCAAGCGCACGGCTGACCAGGAACTGGCAGCCTATCTGGATGACCGCCGTGGCAAGGGTTATAGCGTGACTGATGGCATGGGCCCGTTGACAAACGCCTGGCGTCAGGCAGCGCAGCAAACCACCACCATTACTGCCATTGCGGCTGATTCCGGCACGGTTTTGTACAACGATGGCGGCAACAATACCGGCGTTGGCAGCACCACCAACACCAGCTTTGGCAATGTGGTTGACCTGGTCAATCTGGTCGGTAACAACGGTTCTACCGAACCGGCCAAACGCTTTTACAAATACGCACGCCCTTACCGCTGGAGCAACAAGGTCATCGTCGCCCCATCACTGGTACCGGCGCAAAGCACCACCCCAGCCACCGACGGCGGTTTTACCAGCGGCCATTCAGCCGAAGCCGTACGTGACGCACTGGCCATGGCCTATGCCGTACCAGAGCGTTACCAGGAAATTCTGGCGCGTGGCCTGGAACTGGGCGAAAACCGCATCGTCGCCGGCATGCATTCACCACTGGACGTGATCAGTGGCCGTGTGCTGGGGCAAGCCGTGGTCGCCGCCAATCTGGTGGACCCGGCCAATGCCAGCAAAAAAACCGCTGCTGTCACCCAGGCGCATACCGCGCTGATGGCCCTGACTAATACCACGGCTGACAATTTCAATGCCTATGCCCATTCTGGCACCGCTACGACGGACCGCTTTGCAGACTATGCCACCAATAAAGCTGGCTACCTGCGCCGCCTGACGTTTAACTTTGCCCCTATCGCCAGTACGATGGCAGTGGCAGTAGTGCCTAAGGGCGCTGAAGTCTTGCTGGAAACCCGCCTGCCTTATCTGAGCGATGCGCAACGACGTGTGGTGCTGAAAACCACGGCCATCGCGTCCGGCTATCCGGTACTTGACGATGCTGAAGGCTGGGGTCGCCTGAACCTGTTCGCCGCAGCTGACGGTTATGGCAGTTTCTTTGGCAATGTCGTGGTCACGATGGATGCCAGCAAAGGCAGCTTTAATGCACAGGACATCTGGCGCAATAATATCTCTGGCACTGGCAAGCTGACCAAGCTGGGTACTGGCAGCCTGAAACTGGCTGGCAGCAATAGCTGGACGGGTGGCACGCAACTCGATGCCGGCGCACTGGAAGCCAATTCGGCAACCGCCTTCGGCACAGGTGATGTGTATAACAGCGCCGGTACTCTGGTCTGCAATAGCAGTACCAATGTCAACATCGCCAGCAAATACACGCAACTGACAACCGGTACACTGGAACTGAATTTGCGCAGCGCACAAAGCCAACTGGTGGTAGGCAGCACCGTCACCATTGCTGGTGGCACCCTGCGTATCAAGTTCCAGAATGGCTACAAGCCCGCTGTCGGTGATACATTGACCGTCATCAGCGCAGGCAGCCTGAAAGGCAAGTTCAGCACTATCACGGTAGATGGCTTCACTGCCACACCTACCTATACTGACACTGGCTTGCAATTGCGTCTGGCTGCATAAAGTTTTGGCAGGTATGCCAGATGATGCAGCGCAGCATCAGGTGATAACAAAAACACGCCGGTGTGTCTCACATCCGGCGTGTTTTTTTGACTGCGACTTCTTGCTCTGTATGTGATTCATATTGCTTTTGCTGTCATTGTTGGCTAGGCTGGACGATGTTGCACCAACGTGTACCACGTCCGGGAGAATAGCAATGATCTGTGCTTGGCGAAGCATGCTAGCCCTTGTGCTGACCCTGTCTGCACAAGAGACCATAGCGCAGATCACGGTATTGAAAGCCTGCGGCCATCATGATTATCCGCCCTGGAACTGGCAATCTGGTAACAAGATAGTGGGGGCCTGTGCCGAACTGGCAAGTGAAGCCTTTGCACGACTGGGCTATCAACTGGATCTGCAATACGTCGGCCCCTGGAATCGCTGCCAGTATTTGCTGGAAAGCGGTGCCGTCGATGTCAACATCTGTGCCGTCAGCACTGAAGACCGCAAGTCCAAAATGATGGTGGTGAACGGCATCCTGGGGCGCAATGAAATTGCCGCCTTTGTCAAACGCGGCACCACTTTTTCATTCGATAAAATCGATGACCTGAATGGAAAATCGGTAGGTATGGTGCTGGGTGTCAAGCTGGGTGAACCGCTGGATACTTATCTGGCCCAGCATGCACGCATAGAACGCGCGCCCACACTGGAATCCAACTGGAAAATGCTACAGGCCGGGCGTACTGACCTGGTAGTCATGGGACGTGAAGGCGGCAAGGCGCAAATTGATGTGCTCGGCATGGGCGATATGATCACCGACCTGCCATACAGCCTGTCGTCACTGGATCTGTATGTGATGATCAGCAAAAAATCGGCCCATGCCAGTGAGCTGGAAGCCAGATTACCGGCATTGGGCAAATTCTTTTCAGATGCGACTTACCCACGCAACATGGACATGGCATTAAAAAAAGCACGGGCCAATTATGTCGTCTATAAGCTGTCGAACGGCATTTCCGGCGCAAAACCAGACAGATCAATCCAGAAATAGTGAAGAAGGGCAAGTAAGAGTAAGAGTAAGAGTAAGAGTAAGAGTAAGAGTAAGAGTAAGAGTAAGAGTAAGAGCAAGAACAAGAACAAGAACAAGCACTACCCTCTTCCCCATCAATACGCAAGCCGCCCGTTCATACTGATGACGGCAATATCAAGGAACGATGACCCGCGACGATTGGTATCACCAAAATCAATCGCAAACCCGCCTATACGATAATTGCGCATACCCTTCAGCGCCTGCGTGATTTTTTCTGGCGTCGGTTTGGCACCGGCGGTTTTCAGCGCTTCCATCATCAGGCGCATGTTCATATAGTTTTCAAAATTGAGCGGGCTGGCAACCGTGCCCTTGCCGTAGGGTGAGGCCAGCAGTGCCTGATATTCTTTCGCAAGTTGTAATGAACCACCAACGGGGTTGGGCACGACCTGGGTAATGGCCAGGCCACGCACGCGGCTTTCACCGGCAAAATCAATCAAGAGCTTGGGCGGCACAAACGACAGGGTATAAATCTGCGATGCCCCGGTTGGTGCATCATAGGCTTTCATGAAGTGCATGACCGCTTCTGGCACACCCATCAAGAAAATCGCCTGTGGCTGGACTGCAATAATCTCTTTGGCTTGTTTCGTGAAATTGGTTTCGCCAGACTTGTAAGACGTTTTCAGGATAACGTCAAACTTATGCTCTTGCGCGGCCCTGGCAATGCTGTCGTTGATACTGGCACCGAAACCATCATCCTGATAAAAGACGGCGACTTTTTTCAAACCCAGCGTAGACACAATGCGGGCAATTTTGAATACTTCATCGTTATAGCTGGGGCGGGTATGAAAAATCTGTTCCGACCCGGCACCGCGTATGGCCTCCGAACCACTGAACACACCGAGCAAAGGCACCTTATATTTGTTCAGTGTGCCAGACTTGATGATGGCCAGGGTGTTTGCCGTACCAGCCGTGTTAACGAAGGCCACCACACCGTCTTTGGTGATGGCTTCATCAATCAGCCCGGCAGTTTTGGTGGCGTCATAATGATCATCTTTAGCGACCAGAGTGATTTTATTGCCGTTGATACCGCCCTGGGCATTCACCTGCTCGATATAACCACGCGCCATGGTCAAGCCTTCATTGGCGGTCATGGCGATGGGGCCGGTAAGGCCAGTGACATATCCGATTTTGATTTCTTCAGCGTGGGCAAGGCCTGTCCCGCAAGCGATAGCCAACAGGCCCGCCTGCCATTTTTTTGAAAGCATTTTGTCTCCGTTATTTTTATAAATGGATCACCCTCCTTTGAGCAGGGGGCAATTCCAAAGCCCATTCTGTATGCATTAATGCATTTTGGCAACAGACAAGGCGACAGACCGATGTGAATTAATCAAGCGTTTGCTTGCTAACGCATGCGGAATGCAGCATGTGGAGTGCGGTTGTAAAATTGAGACAGGCAAGGCGCTCAACCTGGCAGGCATGCCAGATAAATGCAAAAAAGGCAGCGATTGCTGCCTTTTTTTTTATTTCAATAACTTACCAAGTTTTACACCTTTAGGTGATTCCGATGTTGCTCGATATTGCTCAATATTGTTAGATGCTACTGATCGCACGTCGCCCCAAGGCACTGTCGTCCGAGAAAAAGCCATCAATGCCCGCAGCGATGTAACGCTGCATTTCTGCCACCGAACCTTTTTCGTTTCTGGCATCTTCCCCTTTGTCGTCGCGGAAATCTGCTGCCAGGAAGCGGTTTTCCGGGCGGAAGGTCCAGGTGTGGACCAGCAAGCCCGCGTCATGTGCATCCGCGATCAGGCTGGTCGGCTGACCCAGCTTGCCGTCCGCCAGCAAGGGGATCAGGGCGCGGGTCGGTGGTGCCACCACGTCGGCATATTTAGCCATGTCACGCAAACCCTGCTTGCTGCACATTTTGCCAAACGTCAGGTCACCACCGGCTGCAACCACATCTGCCGGACGGACATCGCCACGTTCTACCAGTTGCATGATGCGGACGTTGGGGCGCTTACCCAGCACACTGCGGACATACTTGAGGTTGGCGACTTCAAATGACTGTATCTCCAGCGGGCAGCGGCGCGTGTATTCGTGAGCGGCGATGATGTTCAGGAAGCGGTCTTCCAGCGGCAGGCCTATGCTTTTGAAATACGTCGAATGCTTGAGCTCGGGTATCAAGCCTATCACCTGCCCTGTCGTCGCTGCATGGGCGGCAGCGAAGTCGATGATTTCTTCCCAGGTCAAAACCTGGAACATGCCGTCATACGCCGTGTTTTGCGGGCGTACTTTGGGCAGGCGCTCTACCGCGCGCAGGGTCTTCAGTTCTGCCAGGGTAAAGTCTTCGACAAACCAGCCTTCTTGCGGCCTGCCATCGATGCTTTTGCTGGTACGTTTGCCAGCAAATTCGGGGTGACTGGCGACATCGGTGGTTTCACTCAGAAAGGCTTCGTGGCGCGCTACCAGCACACCGTCTTTGGTGATGACCAGATCAGGTTCAATATAGTCAGCCCCATCGGCAATGGCTTTGGCATACGCGGCCAGCGTGTGTTCCGGCCGCAGGGCTGATGCGCCACGGTGGGCAAACAACTCTACCTTGCCCTTGCCTGCTGCCTGCGCACTGGACGTCAAACCCAATTGCGCACCACCCAGCAGCGCCGCAGAAGCGGCAGCTGTTTTCATAAAATGTCTGCGTTGCATACTCATATTATTTTCCTTTAAAACCTGTTTACGATCTGTAGCGAGCGTGCGTCAGCGGAGTCAGGGTAACCAAGCGCAGCGCAAAAAGCGGAATGTACTATAGGTACATGAGCATTTTGAGCAGCACATGAGCTCCGCGTGGCCCCCATTACGCACGCGCAGTAAGATCGGAAGCAGGTTTTAGAAACTACCGCCAAAAGTGACAAACACCTGACGTGGTGCAATCGGGAAGGTATTGTAAGTGCCATTGGCGGCACCGACTACCACCACCGATGTGCCGGTGACCTGGTTCAGGTTGGTGACATTCAAACGCAGTCTGGCATTTTTCAAAAAGCCATTTGGCTCCAGCGGTATTTTTGCTGTCACGCCCAGGTTCAGCATGAAGTAACTATCCACCGACAAATCATTGGTATAGGTTGCATAGCGCTTGCCAACATAGTCACCGCTCAGTTGTGCTTCAATGTCGCCAAAGGTGGCAGTGGCCACAAACTTGTTCATCCATTCCGGGCTGCCAGGTACACGCTTGCCTGCGGTTGCCACAAGTGCCTTGCCGTTGCTGTAATCATCAGCATACACAGAACGATTGTAAGACAGGGCATTGTAGAAACTGAAGTTTTTTCCAAAGAACAGCGTGCCGGCAATGTCAATACCATCAGTGCTGACACTACCAACGTTGGCCAGCACAGGGTTACCACCAACGATGGATGAAATCACAGGCGTCGGGCTGATCTGCAACAGGCGGTTGCTGAAATCGACGTGATAGATATTGACCTGACCATCAACCTTGTCCAGCACACCCAGATCAAGGTTACGCTTGCCGCGCCAGCCCATTTCATAGGTAACCGATGTTTCTGGCTGGGCCGTGTTCTTGAACAGGTCAAATGCCGACTGGCTGGCCAGGCTCCACGGGGATGCACCACCACCGCCATACGTCACAAACTGGCGCAGGTTTTTTTGTGCGTTGATAAAGAACTGATCACGCGGGCTGATTTCCCACAGCAAACCCAGTTGTGGCAAGAACCATTTTTTGGTATCGATCTCGCCCACGGGCAAGGCTAGCGAGCCACCGGATATCGCGCCCGGCAAAGGCTGAACCGGGAAATCGCCTTTTGCATATTGCAGACTGGATTTGAAACCGGCCTGTACCACGATGTCCGGACGCACGCGCCATTCATCCTGCAAATGCAACTGAATGACGTTATTGCGTATCTCGCTACCGTATTGCGTAATCAGCGGATTCGATGGACGATCATACGGAGAACTTGGGCGATTCACATCCAGCGCATACCAGCGGCGATAAGCGGATGATTCATTATGTTCCCACCAGCCGCCGAATTCGATCTGATGGTCACCCCAGGTGGTGCGCAGGTTGGATATCAGGCCAGAACGATGGATATCATATTCCGTCGTGCGGGTCGCATAACCAGAATTACCAAATACCTGCTTCAGGTTCTGGTTAGGAAAATACACGCTGAACAAGGCTGGCAAACCAGCCGCACCGATAGGCCCGGCAACCACACCGACACCATCATCACGATGGAAATACACCTGGTTGGACCAGACGGTATCATTGTTCAGGTTCCAGTCATATTTGGCATAAGTCAGCACGTCTTTGCGCTGGGCATCGCTGTAATAATTGCGATAGTTCGACCCATCGGCTGCCGGCGTGGCGCCGGTTGGCGACAGGTAGCTTACTGCGGCAGCAAAGTCAGGGTATAAAAACGGACGTGTGTAAGGCGCACTGGTTTCACCAGTGACATGCACGGTACTGTCTTCGTTTGGTTCTATCTTGTCGTTGTAATTGAAATACAGGGTCAGCTTGCCGGCGTTCTGGGTATTGATGTATTTGGCATTGAGTTGCTTGCCACCCTGCTTGCCATCAAAATCCCAGGCACGCGCATCTTGCCGCATGACGGCGATGTAGGCTGCATTGCCGTCACCAAAATTGCCAGTATCAAAACGGGCAAAGGTGCGTGAGGTGCGGTAGCTGCCGAAGGTCTGTTCGATGTTGGTTCTTTGTGTCGCCAACGGGTCACTGGAAAACACTTCGATGGTGCCGCCCAGATTGCTGGTGGATGCTGTCGCCAGGTTACCTGCGCCTGAAGACAAAATCACATTCCTGACGTTTTCGCTGATCACCGCCCGCTGTGGTGACAGACCATTGTAATTGCCGTATTGCTGGTCACCCAGCGGTACACCGTCCAGCGTATAACCCAGTTGCTGGCCATTAAAGCCATGTACAAACAGGCTCAGGTTCTGTTCATTATTACCCCATGGGTCAGCCGTGGCAAAGGTCACACCTGGCAGTGTTTGCAAACCCTTGACAGGATTGGTACCAGGCAGGATTTTTTGCAGTTCGGCACCGCGCATGGACACCGCAGAGCGGGTAGTCTGCGATGAAATTTCTACCGTGGCGATACCGGCATCAGCCTTCTCGTTTTTATTGTCATCTTTGGCTGGTGCAGTCTGTGCGCTGGCCAGTTGGGTAAAGGCCATCAGGCAGGCTGCCGACATGGCGAGCATACGGAATGAGGATGGCTGGGCATGTGTTTTTTGCTTGGCGGATGTCATGAAATTCTCAGAAAAAATCGGTAACAGCACAAGGCCTGCCGCAAAAAAATGCGCGCACGAGCCCCTTTCCAGGCAACGCTGATGTCGCCAGAAAAAACTGAACCACGTTAAAAAGTTTGGATTAAAACGCTGACGTAATTTGGAAAACCGCCGAAGTGTAGTGGCCTTATATGACCTTGCCGTGACAGCAACTTTTTCAATGTTGGGTTTTATTCACACTTGTTTTGTAACAGTGTTTTTAAGGTATGAATCAGGTTTGGCTGTGATGACCTGTCACCTGACAGGCCATCAAGAAAGCGGAAGGAATATGGAAATATAGGAAAGCTTAAGGCTGCAAAAACTCTGCCACAGCTGCCTTACCCGCAGGTGTCAGGAAGGGCATTATCTGTTTGTAGGGGATGGTGATGTCGACTTCACACGAGCGCATCTCATAAAAGTAGAGCGTCGGGAACACCATACCAAGCTTGCTGGCATGTGGATCGACAACATCGAGTTTATCAATGATTGCGCGACATTCTTCTCTTTCAACGTGCTTTTCCAGCATCGCGCGCAGTTTCGTTAGTTTTCCAGCTTTTTTCCTGCTTTCGACGCTCTTGTCTCCTTGCTTGATCCACGACCATGTGTAGATCATTTTTCCGGTCTTGAGGTCAAACGTTTCATATGTCAAAGAAGAATAGTCATGTCCACCGCCACAGGTAATCGGGGGCATGGTGTCTTTGACCACCAGCTTACTATCAGTCCAGATCAGTGGTTCCAAAACACGCCCCCACTCATCGCCACCTAAGCCCAAGCTAGACAAGCCGCAAGTGTAGAAATCAACAGCGTTACGTTTTAACCAGGCATTGGTATAGTCGTTGAAATTCTTGCTACCGGCCACTGTGGTCGGCAATTCAAATGCGGTGGCGGCCTGATTGGTAACGCTACGGTACGCCCTACCTTCGAATTTCAACTCCTTGGCGGTATGAAACAGGCCATCCTCTACGGGCCGGTAGAATGCGGCGTCACATTTACCAGGTTTGTCCAACTTGCCATTTGCTGCTGCAGACACCTTCGTTAATTTGACTGGTATTGTCTTCTTACCGTCCGGGCTGGACCAGGTTATGTCCAGCGTGCTGCCTGCACTGCCTTCGCTTATGCCTGCGACGGTCCAAAAGCTTATCACCTTTTCTTCATCACCAAACCGTCCATTCGTTTCCTTCCAGCCAGAAGTTGCAGGTGCTTTGTCATCCAACTCCAAATTGATGCCACGCAGTTGCCGCAGATAATAATATTGCGCATCAGTAGAGGAAGAAAAACACACCATCACTTTGTCGTTGCCTATACTACCCTTCCAAGTACCAGCATAGGGCAAATCGGCCGCCTGCACTGTCATGCCAAAGAATAAGAAAAACAAGGTGCAAAAAAATTTCATCATATGATCCTGTAAAAAAAATGAGCAATTCCGGTCTGAACTAAGGCTACAAAAACTCTGCCACTGCTGCCTTGCCCGCAGGCGTCAGGAAGGGCACCATTTGTTTGTAGGGGACGGTGATCGTGTCTTCACACAAGGCCATAGGGTATATTTGAGAAAGGCGGAACACCATGCCATTCTTGCCTGCATAGGGGGAGTCTATTTCGAAAGTATCAGAGTCTTTCAGACATTGTTCCAATTCCAGGTTCTTGCGTTTTTCCAATAGCACGTACAGAGGCGTTTTTTGTTTATTTTCGCCACCACTATTCTTATCGCCTTGTTTGATCCATGTCCAGGTATAGATAATTTTTCCGGTACGAAGATCGAAGGTTTCATATCCATCAGAAGCCATGCCATGTGAACCGTCACAAACTACGTTAGACAACCAGTCTTTGATCACCAGTTTGCTGTCAGTCCAGATCAATGGTTCAAAACCCCGACCCCAGTCTGATTCTTTACCACCATTGCGCAGACAAGCATAAAATTCATCCGCAGCGTCCTTTAAAAAATTGCGTGCATAGTTATTGAAGTTCTTGCTACCGGGCACACTGGCTGGCAATTCAAATACTGTGGCGGCCGGGGTAGAAATGCTGCGGTATTCCCTGCCTTCAAATTTCAGATCTTTGCTGGTATGCGGCAAATCATCTTCCAGGGGCTTGTAATAGTTAGCTCCGCAAATATCGGACTCGGGAATTCTGGGGCTAGTCATGACAGGCACTTTCGACAACTTGACTGGTATTTGTTTCTTGCCGTCCGGGCTGGTCCAGGTAAGGTCCAGGTTCTTGACTGCAACACCTGGCTTTATGCTTGCAACTTCCCAGAAGCCTGAGATTTTTTCATCATCACCATAAAGCCCATTGGTTTCTTTCCAACGAGTGGTGTCTTTTTGAGGTGTCATGTCCAACGGATCGAGCAATATCCCCCGCAGATTTCGCAAATAATAAAATTCCGCAAACGTAGAAGAAGTGAAACACACCATGAGCTTGTTGTCACCGATGCTACCTTTCCATACACCGGCATATTGCAGATTTTTTGCCTGCGCTGTGATGCCAAAGAATAAGAGAAACAAGGTGCAAAGCAATTTCATCGTATGTTCCTGTAAAGATAAATTTGATTTGCAAATATATACCGGCATTCGCAAATTGGCAATTTACCAATTTAGCGACGTTGAAATAGCTGCGTGGCATGGTTTTGTTGGAAATCCAGCGACCTGCCAGGGCCAGATGAAAGCTTTTGCCTGATTATGTGAATGATCGCCCGCTATTTACTCGCCTTTTCGTTGCATTTCGCAGAAAATGCGAGTTAGGCAAAATGCAGTGAGGAAATAAATGGATTTGGTTCTGGGTTTGGGTGTGACGCTCATCGTCATTGTGGTGTTGGTGCAAGTAATCACGTTGGTGATCTCCACCAATCGCTTATTGAAATTGCAACTGTGGTCACCGCTAAAAACTCCGTGCGTACGTAGCGCCATCGGTGAACTCACGCCGGTGCTGGATGCTGCACGCACCGAACTGGAACAGGCAGGCTTCCGTTATATGCACAGCTGGCGCGAACGCTCCATGATCTGCGCCGACGACATGCCCTACAGTTATGCCGATGTCTACCACCACCTGGCGCAAGATGTGCATGCCGAGGTCTATCCTTCGGAATCAAGCAGTGGTGGCAGGCTGTATAACGTCTATCTGTGGAATACCTATATCGATGGCAATGCCCTGCTGACCGTCAACAAGCTGCTGCACAGCATGATCCCTTACCCAAACCGGGTGTGGGTACAGGATGCCAATGCAGATGATTTTGCCGGGCAACTGGCAGCCCATCTGCACACGCGTGAAGCAGTTCCGCAGCAACGCACGGATGATATGGATGCACCGGCCATTGCACAAAATCTGGCAGGACGCTGGATGATCAGGCTGGAAAGAGAAAGCAAAACCTATCAGCGCGGCATGGTCAAAGACGAACCGGTCTATGGGTTTCGCTTTTTACCGGCGCTGTCCCTGGCCTGGCGCATGCGTCTGAACAGCTGGCGCATCAAGAAAAAAACGACAACCGTCACTACACTGGACCCGGCACTCGATACTGCCAGTCTGGCGCGTGACCGCTTTGCCTTTGTACGAACGCTGTGCACCTTGCGTTCCCTGCGCGCGCCACGCTGGTATCAATACGTCAGCTTCACCCTGTCGGCGCTGGCCTTTCTGGGCGTGGGTGCCTGGTGGTGGGGGCTGGATGGCGCGCTGGTCGTGGCGGCAGTCATCGCCCTGCATGAAGGTGGCCACTGGCTGGCAATGAAGCTGGCCGGGTTCCGCGATGTGCAGGTATTTTTTGTACCCGGCATGGGCGGCATCACCAGTGGCGAGAAACACGAAGCCCGGCCACTAACCCATTTACTGGTTTATCTGGCCGGCCCCATGCCAGGTCTGCTGCTATCGGTTGGTGCGCTGGCTGCCATTACCTTCATCCCTTCATTGCTGACAATGGAATGGGCACCGTACCTGATGACGGCAGTCATGGCATCGTTTTTCATCAATGGCTTTAATCTCTTGCCGGTTTTGCCGCTGGATGGCGGCCGTGTGATTGAATTGCTGATCGTGGGTCGCCTGCCGTGGTTGCGCTTTATCTTCTCAGTCGCCAGTGGTGGTTTGCTGGTCGTGGCTGGTATGAATACCGGCGACAACATCCTGCGTGGTCTGGGCATATTGATGTTGATAGGCTCACCCCTGCATTTCCGTGTCGCCAAAGCGTCGTCCCTGTTGCTGAAACAGGACCAGGCCAGACCAGCGCCGGGTGAACGCTTCAGCAAGGCAGCACGTCGCCTGTATGATTTCATGGGGCAAGCCAGCTTCAACAAATGGAATTATTCCACCAAACTCAACGTCGGCCTGACCATACTGCCGCGCTACCTGGGACGCCTGCCAGGCTGGAAAGAAAGCGCAGCCGGTCTGGCACTGTACCTGAGCTGCATCATCCTGCCCCTTGTTGCCATGGGTGGCTTGATGTATGCCGCGCCAAGTGCCATGCTGAGCGTTGCCGGCCAGGGTGCCAGCACCTTCATAGACAACGACAAAAATGATAAAACAGCCAAAGCCGCAAAGATAGACCGCAAGGCAGCAGCGCACGATTGGGAAGCCGATATGCAGGCCCAAAGAAAACTGCGCGCAGAAAAAATAGACGCAGCACAAGGCGCAGCGCGTGTAGACGTCATCAAGGCAGCGCTGGAAGAAACACAGGAAGCCGATCCCGAAGATGCCTTGCGCATCGCCAGACTGTATTACGCCGAAAACAATAATTCGATACAGCCCACCCACGCCCATGCCGATGCCGCGTTTTCTGTAGCGACAGCATTGATGAACTGGTCAGGCCCGGACGATACGGCTGATCCCAAAAAGAATGATGCAGAAATAGCCCAGTACCTGCTGGAAGCCGAAGCCATTTTGCGGGCGCGCTTGCATGCGCAGGAAGATAAGAATGATAGCCGTTTGTTGGCTCAGGTATTGCAGGCACGCGATTTGTCCGCCGATACGCCGGGCAAAATCGTGCTGCAGGAAGAAGTGGTCACTTTGCTTTCCAGTGACAAACAGAAGGAAGATGTGCAGTTGCTGCAAGCCCGCCAGATGCTGGCGCACAGTCTGTATGCGGCAGGGCGCCGCACAGATGCAGAAACACAATTACAGGATGCCGAAACTGACTTTGGCTGCTCAGCCGATCAGAACAATCAGCTAGCTAACCAGGCCAATAATAATTATTACTGCAATTCGTTGAAAACAGACCGGGCCTGGCTGATGGTCAGCACCAACCGGCTGGATGAAGCAAAACAATTGGTGGCTCCGTTTTTAAAGGAAGCCACCAACGATAAAGGCATGAATGATTTTGCAAGACACGAAAGTCACCAGATCAGCTGGATGATCGCGACCCTGCAAAAGGATTATAAAACTGCCAGACAGGAAGCCCAGGCCGCCAACAACAGCTACCAGATGTCATCTGGTAACTGGCTGATTGACCTTTTCATCAAGCGCGGGCAACCTGTCAGTAATTTCCAGGCAGACCTTATGCTGGTGCACAGCCAGCGCGCACTGGGTGAAACAGAAGAAGCCGGTAAAACCGCAGAAAGACTGCGCAATGCCGTCCAGCAGGCACGCAACCGCATGCCACAGGCAGCCAAACCCGCCACGGACGAACTGGCATGCCGCAGCATTGTGTTTGACACCGGCTGGAAAAAATTCTTCCAGCAAACCCTGCTCGATATTGAACAACGCGAAATCAAATGCATACCGCGCGTTGTTGCCGTGGCCAGATAAGTCACGCTAAGTGATGATAAATGATGAACAGGTAAGTGGGCTGCAGCAGGCGGCTCACCGCCGTGCTGCATCCATCCAGGCCTGCTGATATTCAGGACGGACTTATCGGTGACGGTGACGCTGTCGCGTACTTAACCATTTTTGTACCGTCCGTGTTTCAAATATGCGGATGCAAGTCCACACCAGCGAAGCCAGCGCCGCCATGGCAGGAAACCACCCCGCCAACGTCGCCAGCACCGTGCCTATGGACAAGGCATCAATGAAATGCGTAATTTGATGTTCTTGCATTAAGTTGACCTTGGTTGACCTTCATGGAAAATGAAAAAGCCCGCCAATGATTGCGCGGGCTTTTTCTGTATAAAGAAATATTGAAATGATTGGCTTTTGACTGACGCCAGAAAGAAGACTGTCAAGTACATATACTGGTAAAAAATTCAGCTTCACTTACCAACAATTTCGCTCGTCGTATTCAGTTCAGGTTATACATACTGCCAAAAGCCATATTGCTAGTTCAACATTTCTGTGATGATGCCGTTCGCCTGTGATGTCGTGCTAATTTTCCACACCGTCAACTTCTTATTACCGAATATTGCAGCATTTAAAAGTGATGCAGCACCAGCGTTCGTCAATACATTGGAGATACCAACAGTCAGCGTATTTCCCGAAGCGCTAACATAGACTTCTTCCGCATAATTGTTGCTATTTACAAAGCTTATACAACCCTTGCCCGAGCTCCATGTACATGACAAAGCAGATCCACCTGTTGCCTTGAAAACAGCGATTGGCCCAGCAGATGGTATTGTGCCGGTCACGGTTACCAAACTTGCCTGTCCATTAGCCCAGGCCATCAACACACTGTTTGCATTGATCACAGCCTGCGACACATAAGTTGCAGCAACAGAACTGATCGATACCGGCGTATTTATCGTCGGAGTAGAACCAGAAATACTGACTGTCACCGCCTTGGCAAAGGTGGACGACGTATCCTGATACGTCATCAATGCAAGAGTAGGACTCAGCAGGTTAATACTGACGTAGGCAGCGCCACTGACTGCAAGACTGGTCGATCCTGCATTGCTGATTGTCGTGCCCGAAGCTGATAGCGCCGTTACAATCAAATTGCTGCCATCAAATGATGTCGCCAGGCACAATGTTGACGACACCGCACAAATACTGGCTTGCGTAGCTGAAACGCCATAATAGTTAAACGCCGTATTTCTTGTCAGGGTACTGCCTGTGACAGTCATTACAACCGCTTCATTTAAGCTCGTACTAGCATTGTAATAGACCGCCATCAACTTGGTGGGAGACATTATCGCCACCCCAAACTGATAATTTGGTCCCACCGTTGTGACCGCAACAGGCGTGCCCACATTGATTACATTGCCAGCAGTAATATCAAGAATGACGCAATTTATACGATTGATAGCGTTGTCGTTATAAGTGACTACAAATTTATTCGCAGACAATGGCTTCACGTCTACCGGCCAGCTATTATTCAAGGTATTTGAAGACACAGCCGTCACAGATCCGTTAAAAACAGACTGCAAGGCACTGCCATCAAAATTCTGATTACCCACTTCCCATAGGCCGGCTGCAGTAGAATTATCTGACAGGTAAAGTACGGCGATTTGCCCTGGCTGCAAATACACAACAGCGTCACTGTTATATTTTTTTACCACAAAGCCATACACATCAATATTCTTGATGATGAACAAGGTGCCGCCGCTGCCTATGGTGGTGGCATCAGGCAAGTTCACCGCCAGGCCAGCAGATGCCATGCCAATCGCTTGCACGCGGCTTGAGGTGGATAACAGGCTGATGTTGGATGCAACAGCAAGCGATCTGCTAGCCCCACCCAACACATTTGACGCCGCCCCTTGCGGGCCCGACAGTGCCACCGTCCAGGCAGAAAAAGTACCACTGCCCTGTATGTTGCTGGCGTTCAGAGTCAATGCGCCGGTGCCACTGTTAAATGCGGTGATGACACCAGTCATCTGGTTGACGGGCGATGCCGTACTGGCGACCACCACAGTCTGCCCAAGTGCGAAGGCCTTGCCGGTTTGTACGACCAGTGATTGTGTGCCACCTGCAATCGTCAAATTGCTGGTACTGGTTGCAGAAGTACCTGGCGCATTCAGTGCAGTTGCAGCACTGGCTGCCGCCAATGCCTGACTGTTGCCCACGTCTGTCTGCCTGTTGCTGACATCAGTCTGACGTGCGATGACATCATTCTGACGGCTGACTACATCAGCCTGCCTGGTCGTAATATCCGTTTGCCTGTTTGTGACATCGGTTTGCCTGGTGACGATATCTGCCTGCAAGGCATTGGCATCTGTCACAAATTGTGGCAAGGCTGTGACAAAGGTATCTGCCGCTGCGGCAAACCCTGTTGGATTGGCACGCGTTGGTGCCGCTGGTAATGGTGTGATTGCCATTAAATAATTCCTTCTACGGTTAGAGAGCAAAGTGTCGTCGTCGGATACGCAATATCAACAGAAAAATCGCGATAGAACCCGAAGATGATCAAGCTGGTATACAGATTGTCAGCACCTATCCACAACACAGGTGTACTGCGCCACGTAGCCAGAGTGCTGACGGCCAAATCCATCTTGCTGGCATCCAGCATCACCTTGGCATCCATTTTTTTAACGAACTTGCGTTTGGTAATACTGGGATTGCCAAAGGCGTCGATATCCTTTTTGCTGTAATCGATAATCCCTATCGTTGCGCCATACTGGGTATTGCCAATATCAAACGCCTGGCCCATCACGCACATGCCGCAACTGACATTACCTGAAGCAGCAGTAATCGTGATCGTCAGAATGCCGCTGTTATAAGGTGGCAAATCCGTAATCACCAGGTCACTTTTTTTATTGATGGGATCAAAGAAATAAGCGTACCAATCTACAACCGGGGCGCCATAGACCAGACTGAAAGTCCGGTCATACACAGTAGTGCCACCACTGGTCATGCTGACGCGCACGCTGTCACCGGTTAATTGCAACAGTCCCAGCGCATCGATACTTCCTGGCTGCAATACGACCGTCACAGAACCGGGTGTCGTCGTAGCGGTACCCACCTGCGAATCAAACATGCCCCACCTGTTGGTGGGGCCAATGTCCAGCCATTTGGGTGAGGTACCACTGCTATTGATTTCCGGAGCGGCACCCGAATTCCCAAGCAGGCACTGATAGCGCCTGTGGGTACCTGGTACCGTCCTGCGCACCACGTCATTCAAGGAATACGTAGTGCCGCTTGACCACTCCGGATTATCCGTTTCAGCAACCGTGCTGCTGATCAGCATGGTGTCGCTGATGGTAACTGGGCGAACAAATTTCATTATGCAGTCTCCGTAGTAGGCAGACCGACGTTCGTCCAGCGGTCCAGGGTTTTCGACGTATCTTTCGTATTGCTGACAACGGCACGCATTTCAGCACGCATCAAGCGAAGCTCTTCAAGCATCTCACTGTTGTCTTGCTGGCTTAAGCCCTGCCCGGTTGTCGTGCCGTACTGGCGTGTATAAACCGTATCGGCATACGCCTTGCCACCAGTAAGTACCTGATCATCAGAGAAATTGCCGCTGTCATGCGACTGCATCAACATATTGGCAACATCCGTCGTCACCGATTGTGCAAAGCCTGTGCTGGTATCAAAATTTTCTTTCGCCCAGCGTGTCGCAAACTCTATATATTTCGCATATTCAGCCTGCGCGTCCCCTTGTGAAGGTGGCGTGTAAGCTGAGCTAACGGCATCCCGCCCATAAGACAGTCCATTCGCGAAACCATATTGCGAAGAAGCCGTATTAGCCGCTTTCTTTGCCGCATCTTCCGCAGCCTTTGCTGCCACCTGGCCACTCACTGCATTGGTCACGCCGTTTAATCCAGCAGCTGTAACATTCTGCAATTCACGAATGGCGTCTGCAACCGACAGAACGCTCTGGTCTACCTGCAACAATCCATCCACCTGGGATTTCAACAAATCAAGTTGCGTCTGGCTTTGTTTGATTTGACGTTCCGCAGCCAAAGCCGATTCATCCAGAGTGATTTGTGCAAGTGCAAAATCACGACGGTAATCATCGAAATCTGTCGAGCTTTGCTGTGACAGGTTGACGAATTCCTGCAATTTGGAAATCGAATCCTGATCACCTTCACGCAATTTGGAAATCACATTCGGCAAATCTGCTTTTGCACTGGCATACTGATCTGCCACACTGACCGGTGATGTTGCAGCACTGATCAAGGTGTTTTGCATGGCCCGCGCCGCTGTTTCAAAACTTTGCATCTTATTGATGACGTTTTGCAACGCGCTTGATTCGGCGTTATAGGCATTTTGCAATGCTGTTTTTGCCGCGCTCAGACGCTGGTCATAGGCTTGCTGAGCCGCCTGTTTCTCCTGCTCTGCCTTTTGCGCTTCGGCATCTGCGGCTTCCTTGGCTTTTTGAATTGCCGCTTTCGCATCTTGCGCCGCATAGATTTGCCGCTGCACGCCTTGCGAATAGTCATCCAGACCTTCCAGCGCCATTGCTCGTCGTGCCGCTGTTGCCGCTTCTGTGTTACCCATGGCTTCCATCAAATCAATGTCCAGTTGCCTGTGCTGCTTGTCTGTTGCAGCAGCTTCAGCAGCTTTAGTCTTGGCATCAGTGATGGCGTAAATTTGCTTTTGGACACCTTGTGAGTATTCATCCATCCCGGCAAGAGCAATTGCACGGCGGGCAGTCAATGCACCTTCGGAATTACCCAAGGCTTCCATCAACTGAATATCCAGTTCGCGATGTTGCTTGGCGGTGGCAATAGCCGTCTGTTCATCGTTGAGCGCATAAATACGCTCTTGCAATGGTCGCAAAGACGCATCCATGGCCGCAAGTTCATCAGCACGCTTGATAGCTGTTGCACCTGCCGCATTGCCAGACAATTCCATGATCTGGATTTCCATCGCATGACGCTGTTTCGTCACTGCAGTTTGATCGTTTGCAGTGGCAACCTTATCAAAAGCTTCCGATATCGTCATCAAACTGCCAAACAAACGAGAGCCGGATTCTGTGCTACGATCAATCCCCTCAACCAGATCGCGGAATTCCTTCCTTGTCTGCGGTATGACTGTAATACCCAATTTTGTAAAATCAGCATTAAGCTCTTTCACAGCAAATGCATTTTTTTCAGCATCGGTGAAATACTTGTCAGCGTAGTTTGAAGCACCATCACTCAATTTCGTGACACCGCCGGCACCCTGTATCATGTCCAGGTTCAAGCTCTTGTCATCTATATTTCCAGCGCGCAGAAGTTTTCGTACATCCAACAACTGCTGATACACCGTCGTCAGCTCAGAGGCAGTGCCGCTCATGGTTTCCATGATCTTGCCAACACCAGTCAAGGTCGTTCCGTACACCGTGGCACCTGTATTTGCAGCATCATAATGCGTGCGCATGACTTCAACGCCAGTAATACTTTGACGCACAATTTCGGCAGCTACATCGCCTTGCTTGTTGATCACGTCGCTGAACTTGATTGCGGTGATACCAAATTTACTCAGTTCACTGCCAGCAACTTCCACACCCGATGCAACACGAATAACCGTTTGTGCATAGCCCTCACCCACCTGACGGAATGCATCCAGACCAGGAAAAGTTTTCTGGGCCATTTCGTCCATCGCTTTCGAAATAACCGCGTTCAATGCCTCTGTCAATGCGGAACCAGTCAAACCCTTGAGTGATATCTTGGTCGTCGTCAATGTCATATCTTCGAATATCTTGCTGACACTATCCGCGCTGCTCCCAAGGCCTTTGGCCGCAAGTTTCAAAGCAGATTCAAGGTTGGTGAAAATCAGACCGAATTGTGCTGACACCTCACTACTCACACCCTGCATCTGCATCGAATTTGAAGTCCTCTTTATCAGTCCCCCTAGTTTTGATGTGGTGGTATCGACACTGGCATATTGATTGTAGCCAACACCGTTTTGCAGATCACTGACCTTACCGCCGAATTGCAAACCTGAATCAACAATGGTGGCTGTCGTCTTGGAAAGAAAACCCGCAATTCTATTTGCCAGACCTACAGCAATTCCACCATCACTATTACCGAATAAACCCTTGGCCAGACTTGTGATTGAGTTAGATACAAAATCACCACTAGCCAAAGTACCGGTGGCAATCCCCATGTTGGTCCCATCGGTCAATCCTGGGGTGCGCACGATCAGATTGGTCAAGCCAGCCATGGAGGCTTCAATATTTTTTAACGCCGCGAGCATGCCCTGATTAACCGGCAACATCAGGTTTGAGTTACTTTTCAATATATCAATTGACTTGGAAATTGAATTTGATTTAGCCAAAGCATCACCAAATACGCTACCAGTGCCTTGCTCTTTTTGCATGTCGGCTGCGCTCTTTCCACCGCCGCTATCTCCACCACCCAGAGCACCAGAAGCAAAGCCAAGCGCTGCCATCGCAGCTGCCATGACCGCCATACCGACGAGGCCAGCCTGTGAACCACCCTTGGCAATAGCTGCTGGCGCCGCCTTGATAAAGTCCCAGGCACTTTCTGCAATAGATTTGCTTGTTGCTGCGGTACCAGCGGCGGAGACGGCACCAATACCGGTCAATCTGGCCAGAACGGTACCTAGCTGCACAATCTGCAAGACTTTTTCAGCGGCTTCCATGGCTTTGTAGCCACGGCTATTTTCGTTGAAGAACCCTTTGGCAGCACCGGCCAGTTGTGCATAATTCGCCAGTTGATTTTCTGTATTTTTTTGATCGATCCTCGCCATCTCAATTTTGAGCTTATCCTTATCACCGTTACTAGCTGTTTCGGCCTTTTCCACCTGCTCATCATAAGATTTTTTAGTGGCGGTGGCTGCCTTCAAAGCGGCATCAACTTTGAAGATGGAATCGACTACCTGCGCCATTGCTCCTTTGAAGGAATGGCTAAAAGCAACTGCTCGATCAGGGTCAAATAAATCATTTAGCTCTTTTTGAGCTTTCTTGGCATCAACCTCTTTTGTTAGCGTTTTACCTTTGTCTTGTTCTGTCTTCAAGGACTTTTGAAGCTCGATTTCTGCACGTATCTGATCTAGCCTGGCTTGATTTATTTCGTGCGTAGGTCCTTCCGACTTCCCTTCACTCAGTGCAAATTCGGTCAGCGCAGCCTGATATTCCAATTCGGCGACAGTCGTATCCTCAGTAAGTTTTTTTTCCTTTCCTTTGTTCTCCAGCTTCTTCTGCATTTCTTCATTCAGCTGTTGCTGTTTTTTGATTGCATCTTCGAGTTTTGATGATGTCGCCTTTTTTTCATCCTCAATGGATTTCAAGGTGTCATCAGTCGCTTGCTTTTCACTCAGGAGTGCTTTATTGGCGTTTCCTTTTTCGAGCATATCGCGTTCTGCATCAAGTGCTTTGATCACATTTTGATGCTGAATTTTTTGCAAATTGGTTGTTCCTGCAAGACCGATTATTTTTCCTTCTTGCATTTTTTTAAAAGCGATGTCTTCAAATGCAATGTCTTGCATTCTTCTTTCATATTCATACTGATTTATGGTACCCAACTTCCGTGAGGTCTCGATATCATCAACCTCACCTTTATTCCTGATTTCTCTCAACTTGCCTTCAGATGCTATGGCCTCTTCTGCAATCTGCCGACTGTCATCTGGCTTTTTTGTCGCGAAAGAATCGGCTATTATTTTCTTGTTTTTCGCGATAGTGGCTTCACTCAGTTGAGGATCCGCAATTTCCGTATTGCTATCGGCCCGAATTTTTTTCAGTAATTCGTCGTATCTTTTCAAAGCTACGGTCAGTCCGTCTTGTGACTTTTCTTCTGCCTGCAGCAACATGGCGCTAATCTGCTGTTTGGCGTGAACGGCTTCAGAAGACCGGATTTTATCTTCGCTCTGTTTCTGCGCAATCTGATTGACGCGATTCAAATTTTCTTGCGCAGTTGCCAATTGGTCGATGACTGCTTTCTTTTGTACTTCATTCGTCGCTTCATTCTGTACGAATCTATGACCATTGACATACTCAGGCTTCCCACCTCTCTCAAGCGCTGCAAGCTCTTTTTGCAAGCGTAATACTTCGCTGGCCTCTGTAGTTCTTTTCCCCCAGCCGCCAATTTCATCACCTGCGATGGATGTCGCCTTTTTAACAAATTCCCATGCGGTTGCAACATAGCCAAGATCTTCGACGACCTTTGATGAACGCGATTCCATGGCTTCAGCAAAGGCATCCGTTGCTACCTTGGACGCCTCTTTGGCTTTACCTTCCTCCTCGAGAGCGCGTATCTGATCATAAACGGCACCCGTAAGAAAATGATATTGATCATCTAACTTGACGATCGCATTTGAAATCGCATCGGACGAACCGCCGATTTGACCTCCGGCTGCGAGCGATTCGAAATCTTTGATCACCTTGTCAATTGACACACCTGTGGCATGTTCCATTTCAATCACTGCTCTGGTGATCGTGCCAATCTGTTCGCTCGTGTATTTTCCACTTCCTGCAAGCTCAGTGGCAACTCTCTTCGCCTCTCCCAGATTGCCGCCTGACGCAGCCGCCGCACGCGCCATTTCATGGAGTGCATCACTGGTTACTCCAGCATATCCACCTGTCATGATCAAAGCGTCATTCATGGCTTTTTGCTCTTGCGCACCTTTCGCCATTGCCGAAAACAGGCCATTGGCGGCGATAGCAACAAGCGTAATTGCAGTTCCGGCTGGCGTAAGTGCAAGCTTCATTAAACCCGTACTTTCAGCCAGACCCATGAGGGAATCACCAAGTTTGTCCCAATTGCCTTTACTCACGTCTGCGGCCATGCCCAGCAATTGCTTGCGTGTGGCTTCGCTGCTGAAACTGAGCTTGTTCATGTTTTCGTCTGTATGCCCAAGTGCCTCGATGAAAGGCGCAGCCTGCGCAGAAACACCCAATTGCGCTGCCTGGTACTGCAGCATTTCCTGCTTGCTCATTTTCAGGGTTTCAGCTTGCTGCTTCAGGCTTTCGATAAATTCCTTGCCTTTGGCTGCCATCTTATCTTCCGCAGAAGCAAGTGACATTGCTGCTGCTGTTTGCTCCTGGATTTTGGCCACCGAATTGACCAGAGTCTGCAAATTGGCATTGTGTGCGGCCATGGCCGCTGAAACGTTCTGGATGGCATTGCCCAGTTTTCCTGCATTGCTGGCCAAAGTATCAGTGGCACTGCTTAACTGGCTGACATCCACACTGGTTTGTTTTACATTTGACTGGGCTACTCCGCTAGTATTACTCCCGGGTTCGTTTGACATTGTTCTGTCCTTATGTTTTCCCAATAAAAAACCGCCCTGGGGCGGTTTGCTGTATCTTGATTCAAGTCTGTTCAGCGCTCTTAAGTACTATTAAGTAACGTCAGGCGGCTGTGTCATTCTTTTTGTCCATCGCTTCGAAATAAATGCGGTCCAACTGTCTGATCGCATCCAGTTCAAACTTGCGAGGCTGATTGCCTGTCATGTGTGACCAGGCAAGCAAATCCTGATACGTGATGACCGATGGCCCCATGCCATTGTTGCTGCGTGAATTGTGCAATTCCAGAAACCAGCGCCACAGGTACTCCAGTTCAAACGGTAGCTGTGGCGGGTTGACGAACAGATCCCAGGAATCGCGCAATTCGGCAGGGATGTATTGCATGCTGCTGGCAGCATCAAAATGGGCAATGGCATCATGGGCCACGGTCAAATGCCAGCGCAGTGGCTTTCCGTCTTTTTGTGGTTGACTAAGAAAGAATTCTGCTCTGGCATAGTCCAGCATTTGTTCTATCAGGCTGGCAAAAAACCTGTTTCTGCCTCAATCGCGGTAATCACCTTGGCCAACCAGGTTGGACGTTTGTTGAACAGGTTTGCCAGCACTTCAGGTGTTGCTTTCAAATCGGTATCGCCAGAGCGGAAACCATAAATGCTGACCACGGCGGCGGTTGCCAGCCTGATCTGGTTTTCTTTGTTGATATCAACGAACTGGCCTGCGCCTTGATCGGTCTTGGCATCGATTTGCTGTTTTTTGATGACAGCACGTTTGATGGACAGAATTTCGATGGCGCGTTGTGCTTCCTGGTAACGGGCAGAGTTTTTACCGACAACTTTAAAGCCGGCGATAGGTTCTGCGTCTTCATTGAAGACGACAGGCACGTCTGCTACGGCCAGATCATCGTTGACCAGAGTGTCGATATTGAAGAATGCTTGTGTCATGGTTTTACCTTTTTGATTTGATTGAAATGTCCGGCATGGACGAAAAAAAGCCCACGTCTGAGGTGGGCCGAAAGACACAGCCCGCAGGCTGAATTGCTTTTACAAGATAGGTCTTAGTTTGGCCAGCTTAGCTTAGGCCAGAGTGTCCTGGATGGACAAAGTGGTTTGTTCAGAATTGACGCCTGCGCCGCCAGCGAAGTTGTACAGGGCTGTAAATTCGTAGGTACCGACAATACCTTTTTCACCGTCGTCGGTGGTAGACGATTTGATTTTCAGGCGTGGCAATACCAAGGATACGAAGTCTGCGTTACCAGTGCGGTCTGAAGTCAGGGCGACGACCAGTGTCGTTTCTGCTTCATTGCGGAACATGGCATCGATGGTGGAATCTGCCAGCATGGCAGAGAAAGAACCGGACACCATGAATTTTTTGCGGAAGATATCCGGACGCAGGTTGGTGCCGACGACGCCGTCCATTGGTGTTTCCTGGCCGTTGATGGTCAGGTCGATGTTGGTAACGATGCCGTTTTGCACGCCATTCAAGATCAATGCGCCTGTCGCTGTCGACAAGACATTGGCAGACGATTCTACCGTTGGTGTCGTGAAGTATTGTGTAGCGCCTGTGGTTTGATCCAGACCGACCAGTGTGAAATCAACTTCAGCATTGCCGCTACCCGGCAGCTTCAGTGCAACCTGGCCGACTTTGACGTCTTTGGACAATTCGGAAATGGATACATCATTCGCCCATTCTTCCACCGTGTAGTACACGTTGGTTTGGCCAGATGCCGGTGTGAAGGTTTTTTTACCTTGTACAGAAACGGTGCAGCCAGTGACCGGGCCTTCGGCGACCAGTGCCACGCCGTTCAACGGGATGCCGGTGGCAACAGTGGCTGTCAGGCCGGTGATCAGGAAGTTTTTGTTCAGGTTGGCAACATTCAGTGAACCGACAGACAGGCGAATCACGTCACCGATCTTGAAGCCGTCAGCCAGATAAGAACCGGCAGCGCGTGTCAGTGTGTAAGGGCCAGAGCCAGCAACAGTAATCGATACGGCAGTAGCAGATGCACCAGCAGAAAAGTCACGACGCAGCAAGGCAGCCATCCAGTCGGAATAGGCGCCTGGTGCCAGGAAGCCGGACAATTTACCTTCGACCATTTGCACGCCCTGACGTTCGGAAATCAGTTGTTGATGGCTGGCGATTTCGTCGGCGGTATTGTAGGTATCACGTTTCAGCGTGAATACCGATTGCTTGCGACGCAGATATTGTGCGCCTGTTACTGATGCAGCTACACCAACGCCAGTTTGACGTTTGAATGCGATTTTCTTGTTGATACCTTGTGCAATTGTAGGCATAAATTCCTCTTGAAAAAGAAAAGCCCGCATGATGCGGGCATAAAAAAACCAGTGAACGAACCATTCGTCCACTGGCAGGTGTCGGAGATTGCTCTCGCTTACGTCATCAGGTTTGAATAAAACCGGATTTTCACTGGAATCATCCAGCGGTCAACATCGACGATGCCCTGGGCAACTTCCGGGGTTTTGTCGATAGTGATGATGTGATCGGATTCAACAAAGCTGGCACCGCGCTTGAAGGCATTGCGAATGATGTCAATGCGCGCTTCAGCAGCAGCAACGCCGCTCTGCAAGGGGTACATCAGGCTTACCTGAAATATGCCCTGGTCACGGTAGGCACTGCTGCTCGTGATGGCATTGTCGGGCGCGGCCAGTTGCAGCGAAAGCCGCTGATACGGCGTGCCGGCCACTGGCGTGAAGGCGGCATTTTCACGGGCGGTGGCAAAGCTGGGGTCAGTTGCCGTCAGCGCCGTCTCTAGCGCGGTACGAATTTTTACGATGCTCATGGCTGCACCATCGCCATGGCGGCCTGGGGTTTGCGGAATGTCAGATGTTTCATAAATTTCCTCATTTCGACGTGGAAAAAATACTTTTGGGGTGCTGTCCCTGCCAGACGAAGGCAGCAGTGGCATGTGATGGAAAAAACAAAAGCCCCGGATCTTTCGATCGGGGGCTTAGCGAAATTTTTACGGTTTGAATTTGACGATTTTTGGCTAAAAAAACGCAGCTAAAAAACATCTTGCACTGGCTGAAGACGCAGCTATTACGTGTATACATTTACATAGTAAGCCGGACAAAATCGGTCGTCAAGCCTTTCGCCACATTTTATTTTCGCTTCTAAAAATCGGATTTTTCTCCTATGAAAAAGTAAAAATTGGCGGGCAAGCCGAAGCCAAAATCGCATCCGGCTTGCTGTTTTTTTTCGTTGGCAAGGAATCGTTTTTTTGCGCGCGCGAGGTTTACTGCTTTTTGGTTTACTGGTTTACGGTTATTGGTTATTGGTTATTGGTTATTGGTTATTGGTTATTGGTTATTGGTTAGTTGAACACAGCTACAACAAAAATCCAACATCCGTTTCACGTGCGTTGCTCTGGTTAACAGCTGTACCCGGTTTGTAGCAAGCACGTTCAACAAAATCACGACAGAGCTACGGCAAACCGGCATCCAGCGTTGAACAGTTAGCGAACAACTGTTTGACATGATGAGCACGGATGACGCACTGCAAAGTATCGAAAAAAACCGGCTGTGCAACGAACGATGGTATCGCTTGCCTGGGATGTAGCAGCTTGGTTGTAGCTTGGTTGTTGCTTAGCTGTAGCTTGCTTGCAGGCCCGCTGGATCAGCGTCGCAACATTGCAGACGGTCTGCTATCCGGCTGTTGGCGGTCTGTTAGCGGCCTGTTAGCGGTCCGTTACCCGCTGCTTGTCGCAGCGTTGAAACAGATCAGCTAGTGTGTTCAAGCACAGCTCTGTACCTGGTAGAACATATGCGCAGCAGCAGTCAGGCATGCATGCAGCCTCTGTTCAACATCCGTTGAACAAGTGCACCACGCAGACAAGCGCATGTTGAGCAAGACTGCACTGATCGGGATAAGCTTAAATTCCTTCCAGCGTCACCAGCTTCTTGGCAATCGCTTCACGGTTAACCAGGGCAAAGGCTTTGGCATAGGCCAGGTTACTGAATCCAAAGCCGATGGCAGTCACTGCGCCAGAGACAAATTCCTGCTTGAGGCGCGGGATACGTACCGGCTGAAAATAACTGGTCTGCTTGCCCTTGGGACGCATCAACAACACCATCGCTGCACAAGGCACGGCAGCCAGCATCACGGAAAATGGCAGCAGGTAACGGGCAATCAGCGGGCTGTTCAAGACCATGTCACCAATAATGATCAGCGCTAATGCCGATGCCGCAAATGCGGCGATAAAGATCAGCAGCCAGTTCAAAAGGCTTTTCGGGCGGCGGGTTGCCGTCGGCGCGCAATCCTTGCAAAAGGGCAAAGGCAGCTTGAACGTGATCTCGGTCCCGCCTCCCAGCATGTACCTGGTGCGCCTGGTATCCTGATGTATGGTCGTCAGGTCGGTGGTCTTGCCACAATTACAGCATAAATGATTGGGAAACAGAAAAACGACGCCATCACGAAACGGCAAGGTACCCAGAGAATATTCTATCATCGACAAATTTCCGCTAAATCGAGGGGAAAACACTTCCCGTCTACATGTATGCACTGCGCTCTACAGATTTTACTGCTGGCAGCATAACCGAGCGGAGACAGAAAGACAATTTGCCAACGCCCATCAAACTCGCCCTGACAACACGCCCGCCCCCTTGATGAGACAGAAAGTCGTCAATTTCCAACACCTGTCCGCCACACTACACACTTTTCAGGGCGAATCCAAAACCATTCCTGTAATACAAAGGGTAGTGTTGCGTAAGTCTTTACCGTATAAAAATATAGTTATTTTATAAGCACCAATACCAATACAACAATGGCATAATTTCAATGCTATTCACAATGAATGCGGCCAGTATTGGTCCATATTGAGCCTTACAACAACACCAACAATCACTCTTGAGCAAAAAAATAATGCCTAATCCAAAACCAAAATCGTGGGAAAAAATCGCCGGATTTATTTTTGGTGTCGTATTCGTGATCACCCTATTGGTGCTGAACGTGTTCATCCCCAATCCCACACCGACACAATATGACACATTCAAGATCGTTCTGGCCCTGGCGGCCGCAGGTGTCGGTGGCATATTGGCCGGGTTTCTGTATGTAGAAGGCGGTATAGATAAATTCAAATTACGCGCTGGTGGCGCCCTGGCGGTGTTTGCCACCGTATTTTTGGTGACGCCTGCCACCCCTGGCGCACAAAAAGCTGCACCTGTCATTCAGACCAGCAGCGGCAACAATGGCACGCAGGTTGGGGTTAACCAGGGCACACTGAATATCAACCGCGCTTCTGCAAGCCAGACAACAGCAAGTCAATCGGACATAAACCCGTCTGCTATCGACCAGCCTACTATTAACCAGCCAACCATTAACCAGGCAAGCGCCAGCCAATCGACCGCCAGCCAACCGGCGGCCAACAAATAGCCATGAAAGCGATTGCCCTGTTGTGTTTTTGTCTGATTATTTCTGCGAATGCACAGGCGATTGAGCAAACCTGCCAGGGTGACGATTGCGTTCAGGTAGCAACCAACATAGGCACCATCAATGTGGTCGGCGGCACTCTTCAGATTGCCGTCAATAATGGCATTGTCAGCGTCTTTGGTGACCCCCAGGACGAATTAAAGATCAGTGATTACGACATCAAAGTCAAAAATCTGGAAGCCCAGATTCAGAAAAATCTCGACACCATCAATGCGCAAGAAAAACGTCATGTCTCTGATCAGGAAAAATTAGTCAAAGGCTGGGAATACGCAAAGAACCTGGTGCAGGAATTAGACAAACTGAACAAGCGCATCACTTTTCTGGACGGCAAGAATACACTCACAAAACAAATCCAGGCAGCGCGCAAACGCTTTGATCTACCCAGGGCCAAAGAGTTATTGAAGCAAAAGCAAGAGCAGGATGACGACACCGCGGCCGAAACAGCCTACCAACTGGCAGAACTACAACGCCATGACCTGGAATACCTCGACGCCGACGCCAACTACAAAAAAGCGATTTACCTTGATCCTGGCAACGCTTTGTTTCTTTCCGCCGCCGGCAACAATGCCCATACCCTTGGTGAGTATTCTGATGCAAAGAATTTACATGAACAGGCTCTGGCAGTTGACATCAAAACCTATGGCGAAGCCCACCCCGACGTAGCCAGAGATCGCAATAATCTGGGAACCGCCTGCTACATGTTAGGTGAATATCGCAAGGCCATCACCTATTATGAACAGGCGCTGGCGAGTGACATCAAAACCTATGGCGAAACCCACCCGGATGTGGCGATAGACCGCAACAACCTCGCTGGCGCCTGGTATTCACTTGGGGAATACAGCACCGCCATCAACTTCTATGAACTGGCCCTGAGCAGCGACATCAAATCCTACGGGGATGCACACCCGAATGTGGCGACAAACCGCAATAACATTGCCCTGGTGTGGGAAGCCTTGGGCGAGCACTACGCGGCAATCAGCTACTTTGAAATGGCAATCGACAGTGACATCAAAATCTATGGAAAAATTCATCCCAGTGTCGCGTTAAAACACAATAACCTGGGCCTGGTGTGGGATGCATTAAGTGAATACCGCAAAGCGATTAGCTACTATGAACTGGCGCTGGCCAGTGACATTCAAACCTATGGCGATGACCACCCAGTGTTAGCAACAGAGCGCAATAATTTAGGCGCAGCCTGGAGCTCTTTAGGTGAGTATCGCAAGGCCATCGCCCTGTTTGAACAAGCCTTGGCCAGCGATCTCGCCACCTATGGCGAAGCGCATCCGGATGTCGCGGTAAGGCGTAACAACCTGGCCACGGCCTGGTCAGCTTTAGGTGAATACCGCAAAGCCATCGACCTTTTTGAACTGGCCCTGGCCAGCGACCTTAAAACCTTTGGGGAAGCACACCCTACCGTAGCGACAGACCGTAATAATCTGGCCGGCGTATGGAGCGCGTTGCAAGACTACCCCAAAGCGATAGGCTACTATGAACGATCCTTGATCAGTGCCATCAAAATCTATGGTGAAGCGCACCCGGATGTGGCCATAAAACGCAATAACCTGGGGGCAGCATGGCAAGCAGCGGGCGAATACCGCAAAGCCATCGGCTTCTTTGAACTGGCCCTGGCCAGTGACATCAATAGCTTTGGAAACACCCATTCCAACGTGGCGATAGATCGCAATAACCTGGGCGCCGCGTGGACCGCCCTGGGCGAATACACCAAAGCCATCTCGTATTTTGAACTGGCCTATGCGGCCTTGAATTCAAACCCCAATTACGGCCCGGACCACCCCTCTACCAAAACATTGCTCGCCAATCTGAACGATGCCAAAGCGCAATTGGGTAACCAGGCGAAGTCACCATAGAGGACTGCATGGCCCTCTTTGAATGGACTTTATCGTTTTGTCAGTGATGTAAAAAAACGAAGGGAAAACCAAGCGAATGTAGCAAGAGACCACAACAATGCAGCGTTGCCGCCTCTTCAAGCTTCAGCGACTGTCCGCACCTGGCCGCGCAGTCGCCACCTCACGCATATGCTTGAAGATAAAAAAGAATAACAAGGCATCGCAAGCAGAAAACAGCAGGTCAAACGGCGACCCCGACAACGCGCTTTCAGGATTGACGATCGCTATCGTCATAATCAGCGGTATGATCACCAAAACCATAAAACGTAGCGACGCCACCATAGAAATACTCAAGTAACGCGGCAGAAATTGAACACCCGACGCACCGCCATTGGCACGAAAAGCCATCATCGTCCCTGCAACAGGAATAAGAACATTCATCGTGGACGAAAAATGCGTCCATTCATTAAATACGGTATCAGGGCTATAACGCATCAGTTCCACCATAAAAGTAGTGAAAACGATATATGTCAGCGTGTATAAATAAGTCTGATTTTCAGTCAGCCCTTTAGCGATCAGTTGCGCCTTCAACAGATCCATTTTCCAAAAATACATAGTGCCCTTGATGAGATGTTTATGATGGCATGCATACCCGCCGATAGCAGCGGTGTAGTCGAAGTGTCAGACAATATGTTGTCTGCCGACCTAACGCCCTCCCCCTGCAAAGGAAGTGTCCTGAAGCGATAGCCGTTTGCATACAGTTATCAGAATGGCCGCAGTGTACCAAATTACCCCATTCGCTACCAAGCATCCGTCAGAGAAATTACATCCTCTTAGCCGAAATGCGCAACAGCCAGCATCTGCCTGTCGTCTTTCCCTGTGCCCCATCACAAAGACATTAAACAAAGACATTAACTTAAAGGCGAGACTGAAATACAATTCAGACATCCATTACATTTAAGCCAATCATTTCAGTCACCCACGCCCATACCATGAAAAAAATAAGCATACTGCTACTCACAGCCCTGGCACTAAGCGCCTGCGATCAAAAGAGTAATGTCCCTGCGGGCCCATCTACAGCTACAGCCACAGCTCCGGCAACCGCTGCGCCAGCAAGCTCAGCGCCGGCCCCGGCCCCAACAAAGGCGGCGGAAGTTGAAACAGTGCAGCTTGATATGTCCACGCCAGACAGAGCCTTAAAATCATACTGGCAAGTGCGTGACCAAATTCGTACAAAAGACACCCTGTTGCAAAACGCCAGATTGCAAGAATCAATCGACCAGCAAAAGCAACTTCCCGACGTTGCCACCAGCGCACTCACCGCTAACTGGAAGTCTAAATTATGGACACCAGAAACATTTACCCGCGACATTATGGAAGTAAAGCTTGAAAGCGAATCCAGAGCAATTATCATCGTCAATATGAAAAACTCGACGCCGATACCTGCGGGCGCTGAAATCGAAAAAATCGAAGAAAATTACCGACGCAACGGTGAAAACTACCGCTACGTACTTGAAAAAGACCAGCAAGGCTGGAAAGTAGCAGAAATATGGGAAAAGCCTAGCTACCAAAAAACCTGGAGCAAAAGCTACCCCAAACCCAACAAGCCCTTCGTTGGGGCGCTGACTTATACGGGGATTTGAAGCTGGGCATGGACAGTAAAGCACTATTTGATGAAATTGAATTGGCACTCCCTGAAGTGCCAATGCCGATCAATGCCGAGCTAACGTTTCACAAGACTGATTGCCTGCAATGTGAATATCTAAGAAACGAGCTGGAAGAAAATCGAGATAAAGAAATCACTGGAAAATTAATCCGCTATCTTCATATGGAATTGAGCTGCCTGTCTTCTGCCAGTTGGCGATGGATTCTTCCGCACTACCTGAAATTTAGTCTGACGCCAGAAGCGGTGCGCAACACTTTTGAGACTCAATCCATAATTTTCAATCTTGGGCCTGATCCGGCATTTCAAGCAGATACCAAAGTGCGACTCTCAAGCCTGAATCAAAAGCAAATAACTTGTCTTGTTCACTTCCTCGAATGGCTAAAAAATCACACTCACTGGAATGAGTATTGTCCTGAAGATATAGATGGCGCATTAAAATTTATGCGTTCACTTACTATATATCCCTGACATTTATAGCACGGCGCGATTAGAAACTGCATAATCGCTCGTTGGGCAAGAAATACCCGAATGTAAGAACGGACAGCAGATACCCAATTACCTGGAACGCGAAAAATCACCCCTCGATTTTCACGTCATTCGATGCAACTGCCACTGCGCGGGCACTAAAACTGGAGATATTCGACAGCGTCTCGTTATGGTGGGCGGTGATCTGTGCAGCCGACAACACGCTGTTGTCCATGGTTGAATGGGCATCCGAGACCAGCGCCACGGGATAGCCAAGCGCAAGTGCCCTGCGCGTAGTCGTGTCCACGCAAAACTCACTCTGCAATCCACAGATCACCAGATTTGTCACCCCACGCGCTTGCAGGATGTCTTGCAGATTTGTATTGTGAAACGAATCCGTCGCCTTCTTGCGCACGAAGATGTCAGTGGGCTGGACATCCAGTCCGGCGGCAAGCTTCCAGCCGTCCGTGCTGTATACCAGCAGCCCCTCTTCCTCTTCATGCTGAATCAGAACGACTGGCGCCCCAGCCTGGCGAGCCTTGCTGCTGACAGCATTAATGCGTTCTATCACCTGTGTTGATTCAAACGCTGCATAGTCGCCGTAACACAGGGCCTGCTGGACATCAATGATAAGTAGAGCGGTAGTCATGGTGAGCGTTGTTGCCTGAAGTGACATTCATGGAAAAATATTAATTTAACATGAAAATGGCGGCGCAATGCAGCAAATTAATTGGCCGTTATAAATCCGGGGTCGAGGCCGCCAAGATGGGAGTAGATTTTTAACAGCCTTATAAATCACCTTGCTTCCATGCTATCTACAGCCTTGACACTGGTAAGCATTTGAGCCTGAAGATAAACCTGGTGCAAAAACAGTCCAAAACCCGACAAGTCTATGGTTGAGGCGCTGATTTAAGCGGTATTTGATACAGCGAGCTGCAGTCCGTTTTGATAGTCCCCACACCAGTCGGCATCGCGCGATGCCAATTGCTACGCCGTTTCATCAATAAGGACGCAGGAACAAGAAATAAGGACCAGAAATCGCCCTTAAAATCAGAAGCGCACTTTCACATACGCCGATGGC
Organism: Undibacterium sp. Ji49W; assembly: GCF_049340205.1. Lineage (NCBI taxonomy): Bacteria > Pseudomonadati > Pseudomonadota > Betaproteobacteria > Burkholderiales > Oxalobacteraceae > Undibacterium > Undibacterium sp. Ji49W. The sequence continues at coordinate 139,596 of NZ_JBMPOW010000012.1, forward strand.
CCCTGCAAGCGCGTACTCAGTCGGGCAATACCATTGCTGGTTTCGCGCTCCAGATTGATTTTCGATACGCCATAATCCACCACCAGACCCACATTTTCCAAAGGAAACCATTCGGCGCCAACCGTGCCGGTATAAATGTGGCCGTTAATGTTTCCACCGTTCTTTTTAATGCCCGACGCTTCTACAAAAAAACGTGTTGATGGTGAAAACGCATGGCGCCATCCCAGTTCAAGCAAGGGGGCGACAGTGCTACGACTGACAGAATTTGACTCGCTCGCCGACATACTGCCAGTCGCACCCGGAATAGCGGCCGAAATCGTACCGGAAACCGTGCCATCTATTGATGCCCGATAAAATGCTGCACCCAGGCCAAGCCCAAACACATCGTCACCACTGCCTATCCACCACTTGTAAGCGGCCTGCCCCAGCTCCAGCCGCAGCTTGGCAGCCAGATTGGCCGTGCCGGACACTGCCTGCCCATTCACAGTGGTGTTACCAATCAGGTTTGATGAATAGGATCTGTCGTAACGATAATAATCAAGGGATATCCCCTGGCTATGACCAAGCAGAAAATCTGCCCTGATTCTGGGGATCGTATAACGATCCGCATTGTAGTCTGGTGTATCCGCCCGTCCAGCAGATGTGTTGACACCCAGTTGCACATTGGAATCCACATTCAGCGCACCAATAGAGATACTCATGCGATCAAGCGCAGGAGACATCTCTGCCGCCATAGCGGTATTAGCCACAGCCATCAATAGTATCCAACCTGCTGCCGTCTTGAAAAGCCGGGCAACTTGTCTGGACAATCCAGATTGACGGGAAATTTCCAGGAATGACACAGACATGGCAGTCTCCAAAAAAGTGAGCAGCGTTGGCAGATTATTTGAACCCGATCTCGATTAGATGAAGAATAACAATCGGCCAGTGGGGAGTAAATTAGCCGTTCTCTTAAAACTACGTCAGGCAAATCCTACAAGGTGATTTGCCCCTGTAGCAGCCCGCGTTGGTGCGAATAGCCGTGCGTATTCGCACGTATGATTTTGAAATGAAGATTAATATGCTTTTTGATTCAAAATGCGTGCGGTAATACGCGGCTAATCGCACCTATGGCGGCCGAGTTCAGCACGATGCTGTATTGAATGCAAAGATGCTCACGATAATCGCTAAAATTGAAATAAGAATGTGTAGCGATATCCAGAAACCTCGAAGGTCATGAGAAGATAACCAAGGATATTTCGGATTATGTTTATTGTCTGCCGCCCTCTTAAGTACCTTGAAAGTAGGGGCATGTGGACCAGAGTCAATTGCATCGCGTAGCTCGCGAGCGCGCTGGTAGTGCAAAGATGCTCGTTCGGTTTGTTTGGCAGCAAATAGTGCTCCGAATACTCCAAGTAAGAAAATAAAAATAAGAATCGGCAAATCGGTAATAGATAAGCATTTGTCAAAGCCAGCAACGGAAAATCCCACGCCAGCAATACTGAGAACAATGTTCGTCATAGTTGCACGCATTGATTCATGATGGCGTGAATGATCAAGGTTATCCTTTAGATAGCGCCAATATAGTTCAGATTGATCGTCCATTTACACTCTCCTCAAACTAGGGGGCCATATGAAAAAGTATCAATTTAACATCAATGGTGCTCAACACAGTATGGTAAATTAATCAAATGTTTGAAATTTGTGGTTTTTACGTCAATATGCTGAATATATGTTCCGCACTCTCCAACGCCGCAAATGAAACAAGGTAATTAGAGCTGATGTATACATTCGCTCAGGTCCGCGAGAGTATTGTGTATATGCATTACATAACTAAACAAAAAAAACTTTCTGTACTGGACCCGCTGGCATGGCTTACGGTGCAAGCACGCACAGGAGCTAGTGGCGCGAAATCGCCCTCAATCTTAGAAATGCATGAATGGTAAGGCCAGCCCTCTGCACGATAAAAAATAAATGCCAACAAATACGATCTGCTATGAAAACAATTGTTCTATTTTGCTTTTATCTGATTATTGCCGCAGATACTCTAGCAGTGGAACAAACTTGCCAAGGCGATGATTGCGTGCAGGTAGCAACCAACATAGGCACGATTAATATTGTCGGCGGCACCCTCCAGATCGCAGTTAACAACGGTATTGTTAGTGTTTTTGGCGACCCAAGAGACAAGCTGAAGATAAAAGATTACAACATCAAGGTTAAAAATTTATCAGCACAAATCCAGAGAAATATTGACCTCATCGGTACCCAAGAAAAGCGTCATTTATCTGATCAAGAAAAATTGCTCAAAGGTTGGGAGTACGCAAAGAGTCTATTGCAGCAATTAAAAGATCAGAATGAACGCGTCGCCTTGCTGAACGAAAAAAATGAACTAACAAAAAAAATCCAGGAAGCTCGTGACAAGTTTGATCTTCCTAAAGTTGAAGAACTGTTAGAGAGAAAACAAAAGCAAGATGATGGTACAGCAGCAGAGACAGCGTATCAACTGGCTAACGTTCAGCGCCTGCGTCTAGCATTTTCCAAAGCAACTGAGAATTACAACAAAGCGATCTTACTAAGTCCTGAGCACGCAATTTATCTTACTTCGGCTGGAAATAATGCCCATGATCTCGGGAATTTTTTTGAAGCAAAAAAAATGCATGAACTAGCACTAGCCAGCGACTTGAAAACCTACGGGGAAGCTCATCTGGACGTCGCGAGGGACCGCAATAATCTAGGTGCTGCATGGGACTCCTTGGGAGAATATCGTAAAGCACTTAGCTGCTATGAATTGGCTTTGACAAGTACGCTGAATACCTACGGGGAATTCCATCCACTAGTAGCGAACGTACGCAATAACCTCGGTGCAACATGGACAGAATTGGGAGACTATCGCAAAGCGATCATCTTCTTTGAATTGGCCTTAGCCAGTGACCTCAAGAGTAGTGGACCATTCCATCCAAACGTGGCGAGAGACCAAAATAGCCTAGGAGTAGCATGGAACTTATTGGGAGACTATCGCAAGGCCATCACCTATTTTGAGCTCTCCTTGGCCAGCGATATGAGGACCTATGGCGAAGCTCATCCGCTAGTAGCAACACGCCGTAACAATCTAGGTGAGGCATGGGCTGCATTGGGAGAATTTCGCAAAGCGATCTCCTTTTATGAAATGGCTCTGGCCAGCGATTTGAAGACCTACGGAGAAGTTCACCCTGCTGTAGCTACAGACCGCAATAATCTGGGTGGAGCCTGGGCAGCATTGGGGGAGTATCAAAAGGCAATCTCTTTTTATGAAATAGTTTTAGCCAGCGATTTTAAAACCTATGGGGATGCTCACCCCCGGGTAGCGGCAGATCGTAATAATCTAGGGGTAGCGTGGGACTCATTAGGAGAGCATCGAAAAGCAATCACCTTCTATGAGTTGGCTTTAGCTAGTGATATTAAGACTTATGGGGAATTTCATCCGAATGTGGCGAGGGACCGCAATAATCTAGGAGCTGCGTGGCGTTCATTAGGAGAATATCACAAGGCGGTCACATTCCATGAATTGGCATTGACTAGTGACTTGAAAACTTATGGAGATGCTCATCCACATGTAGCGACAGAACGCAATAATTTGGGAATGGCGTTAAGTTCAATGGGGGAGTATCGCAAGGCGATAACCTTCTATAAACTAGCCTTAACTAGTGCTCTAAAGGCATACGGGGAAGTGCATCCAAGTGTGGTCACGTACCGAAATAACTTAGGCTTGGCATTAAGTTCATTAAAGGAATATCGTAACGCGATCGGCAATTTTGAATTGGTATACGCCGCTTTGGTTTTAAATCCAGATTTTGGTCCAGAGCACCGTTCAACAAAAACCGTTTTTGAAAATTTAAACGACGCAAAAACAAAATTAGCCAATCAAATTAAGCGGCCATAAGCTTATCCTCATATTTCAATCACTAATATATCGCCATGACCGATGAAGAAAAAATATCTTTCTGGGATGAATTTGGAAGGACTCTCACCGCAAGCTGTACAAATATATATCGCGCTCGCTCAATCCAACAGTGGAGACCCTATCAACCAGTCATGCCTAGACTGCAACCAGCTACTGAATGTGGAGGCACTAAGTATAAATAAAGGCATTAGGCCGTGTGCTTGGGCGATTTCCTGCCCATGCGGCAAATGCAATACGACTTTCCGAGGACTGTGAAATGAACATCAGTTTTGCCCAAAAACTTATCACTGAACCTGGTCGCGAAACAACTAAGCAGCTCTTCGCTGGTGCTGAGAATGTGTTTTGGGTTGACTGGCGCGAAGCAGACGACGACATTATCACTCTTGCGGCCAATGCCCTTGCAACAACGGATTTACGTCCTCAATGGACTGACGATGTGTTGTACATAAATTTCCAAGGAAATTTGACAAAAATTCCCCTCAACTTTGAACCAGAGGAACAAGACATCACCCTTGTCACTTTAAATTCTGCAATTTCTGCAGAATTCAATATCCGCTTTATCACGGCGAGCAATGGCGGCGACACGATAGCGTTTCTGGTCTTGGATAATCCGTCATGGGCTCAACTTGAATCGGAGTTCGGTGAAAAAGTCGATTCCGCATTTCAGAAAATTGAGTTAGGCGCTCAGTTTCTAAAATAATTCGTCACTATTACAAACCTTGCTGGCCTGCGCGTTGCGAGCTAAAACCAGTCAGATCACCCAAGTAGCCAGCGCCCATAAAACGCCCACCATACCGCTGCCCGCTGCGCACGAACAACAAAAAAGCCGCACAAAGCGGCTTTTGATAAGTTTCAACCATGCTAGACAGGGCGAAGCCTGTCTGTTCCCGTCAGGTCGCTGCAACACCGCCAGTTCCAATTGAAAAAAACAAATTACCCTCGGCCCTCAAATTTCCCCATTCCCTCAGGATCTGGAACAAGTTCCATAAAACAGAGCATGACCAATCCTATCCCAAGGTACAAAAATAAAAATATCGATAGAGAATTCATCGGCCAACTACCCCATTGGTAAATTATTGGCACTCCTACCGATACAAGTACAGCGGTAAGGGTAATTAGTGCTGCTACAGTATTATGTCTCGGCAAAAGCCTACTAGGTTGCTTGCAGGCGGTACAACAATAGGGTGTCCGGCGGGTTATTTTTAGTAGCTTGACAAAACTTGCCCGCTTTCCGCAGTGTGGACACTTATTCATAGATTCCCAAAAAACAATAAAAAGACATACTAACCGGTCACATGGCTGCTCATTCTCTTATGGTGTCTGCAATAGGGGCATCACAACACCGTCCTCTTTTGCTTTTTCCAAACTGCAAGACCTGCGTACCAGCTTTGAACGTCTGCGTGGCACGCAACCCAACTCCTTCAAAGCCATGGGCTTTAACCCCTTGCTCGACGAGTTCACCAGCGTCACGATGCCTTAGCCACCTTTGATAGCAATTTGGACACGCCAAACCTTACCTGTTTTTTTGAAGCTGGTCACATTCGTAATTTGTTCGTAAATTTTTCGTAAAGGCTAACAAAAAGCACAGTTTCTGCCTAGCTTTGGGAATTTACTACTATTTGATCGCAACGCTAACCCATTGATTTCATTCGGATTAAGTTATTTTTTGAAGATATGGGAATTAGTGCCCTGGTCCCGCCGACAGGAATCGAACCTGTATCTTACGCTTAGGAGGCATACGTTCTATCCATTGAACTACGGCGAGACACGGTGAGAAATGCTTGTGCATTTCTCAATCAGCCCGACATCTTACCTGAGCCGGGCGCAACAATCAATTAAGCAGATGAGTTTCGGCGTCTCCCTAGCGTACAATACTGCTTTTCTCTAATTATGTCCGCGCATCTTTCTGATGCCGGTTCCACAGGGTTTTATGGCAGTTATCTCATTAAGCGATGCCCAATTGGCATTCGGTCACGTTGCTCTGCTTGATCATGCAGAGTTTTCCATAGAGGCAGGCGAGCGGGTTGGTCTGATCGGGCGTAATGGCACCGGCAAATCATCGTTGCTGAAAATTATTGCCCGCACATCCAAGATTGATGATGGCCTGCTAGTGATGCAGCAAGGCATCAAGATTGCGTATGTTGAGCAAGAACCGCAGTTCGACCAGACTCTTAGCGTGTTTGATGCGGTGGCGTCTGGCCTGGGTGAGTTGCCTGCCCTGTTGCAGGAATATGAGGCGCTGACTGGCCAGTTTGGCGGCGACAATGATGATGCCCTGATGGAACGCATGCATGACATCCAGGTACAACTGGATGCGGCTGATGCCTGGAGTCTGGGTAACAAGGTCGAAACCACGCTGGACAAGCTGAACCTGTCCAAAGACGCCATCATGGGTACGCTGTCGGGCGGTATGAAAAAGCGCGTGGCACTGGCCTGTGCGCTGGTCAGTGCGCCTGATGTCTTGCTGCTGGATGAACCAACCAACCATCTGGATTTTTCATCCATACAGTGGCTGGAGGGTTTGCTGAAAGACTTTAAAGGCAGCGTGCTGTTCATCACCCATGACCGCAGCTTTTTGGACAATGTGGCGACCCGCATCATTGAACTGGATCGTGGCAAGCTGACTTCTTTCCCTGGCAACTTTACGACTTACCAGACGCGCAAGGCAGATTTGCTGGAAAATGAAGAAGTAGAAAACGCCAAATTCGACAAGTTTCTGGCACAGGAAGAAATCTGGATACGCAAAGGCGTCAAAGCCCGTCGTGTGCGCGATGAAGGCCGTGTCAAGCGCCTGGAACAGTTGCGTCTGCAACGCAGCGCCCGTCGTGAACAGCAAGGCCAGGTCAAGCTGGATGTAGGCTCAGGCGAACGTTCAGGCAAGATCGTGGCGGAACTGGAAAACGTCAGCAAGCGCTTTGGCGAGAAGATCATCATCGATGATTTCTCTAGCATTATTTTGCGTGGTGACAAGGTAGGCCTGATCGGCCAGAACGGTGCCGGTAAAACCACCCTGTTGAAACTGATTTTGGGGCAAGACGAGCCGGACAGCGGCACCATCAAGCAAGGCAGCAAATTGCAGATCGCTTACTTTGACCAGATGCGTGCGCAACTGAACGAAGAGGCCAGCCTGGCAGACACCATTGCGCCCGGCAGTGACTGGGTAGAGGTGAATGGCCAGCGCAAGCATGTGATGTCTTACCTGGGCGACTTTTTGTTTGCGCCTGAACGTGCACGGTCTCCGGTTAAATCGCTGTCTGGTGGTGAACGTAATCGTCTGTTGTTGGCACGCCTGTTTGCCAAACCGGCTAACGTGCTGGTGCTGGATGAACCGACCAATGATCTGGACATCGATACGCTGGAATTGCTGGAAGAATTGCTGGAAGAATATACCGGCACCGTCTTTTTGGTCAGCCATGACCGTACCTTCCTCGACAATGTGGTGACGCAGGTTATCGTTGCTGAAGGCGAAGGCCAGTGGCGCGAATTTATTGGTGGCTATACCGATTGGGAACGCTATCGCAGCACGGTGCCAGCGGTCAAAATCAGCAAGTCAGAACAAAAACCAGCCGTGGCAGCCGTATCAAGCATGAGCGCACCGGCAGCCGCCAAACCGAAAAAACTCAGCTACAAAGAACAGCGTGAACTGGAAGAATTACCGAAGCTGATTGCTGCGCTGGAAGCCGAGCAGGCATCGATTACTGCAAAACTGGCCGATGCCAATCTGTACAAAAACGGCCCGGACCAGGCGAATCAACTGAATGCGCGCCATGCTGAGATTGACGAGCAATTGCTGGAAGCACTGGAAAAATGGGAAGTGATAGAAGCGAGAAGCAAGGGCTGAAGGGTTGAAGGGTTGAAGGGTTGAAGGTTGATTTAGCACTGGCCACATCACTTAGGCAGGAATAAAAAACGACGTCACGCAGCAAGCGGACGTCGTTTTTTTATGTCATCTACGCTAAGGAAATTAATCCCAGCTCCAGGTAAATCCCAGGCTGAAAGCATAAGGGGCGGGTTTGCCATCAACCAACTTCGGCACAAAAGAACCGCTGCGGAAATAGCTTTCAACAACGCGTAACAACATGGTGTCAGTTGTAAAAACCGTGCCATCAACACTGGTGATCGATGCCGGTTTGACGCCACCGGCTGCCTGCGTTACCTGGGTAACTTTGCCTTTGTCATCAACTGCTATCTTGTAAGTGGTGGAGCCATTGACGTTTTTGTTATTAAATATCTTTGGGTAATATATAACTGCTTTGCCCGGCGTAAACCCCTGCACAGCAGGTTGTGTTGCCCCGCCTGGTGCATCGTCCTGGGCCAGTGCTTTTTGATAGGCAGATTTGACTACACTTAGCCTGAGTGTGGAAGCTGACAACATGGCATTTGGTTTTTCGATATAGCTGTCATAAACGGCACGACTGGTCACCCAGATAGCCTCGCACAATTCTTGTGGCGTGGATGACTGGTAGCCATAAGAAAAACGGCCTTCGATACGTTTCTTATCCTCTTCTGGCCATTCTTTGGTAACGGCAGCGAAGGTTTTCATGGCTATCTTGGCGATCGCATTGGAATTTGGTCGTTCACCTGCACGCGGGGAATTCTGACGCGCAAACTCGCCTGTCAACGCCTTGGGCAAGGCCGTCGCCAATCTGTCGAATTGTGCGACGATGAGCTTGTCGGTTTCGGCCCTGAGTATATCGGCAACCTGCGCTTCGGTACGGGTGCGGCAATATTGGCGGTCCATGGCGTACATGGCATTGGTCCGGTGCAGACGCCACAACAGCTTGATGGCGTCATCGTCAAGCAGGTCCAGGCTTTCTGTGAAGGCTTTATGGTAATGCTCATGCCATAGAGCCAGCAAATCTTCCATCACGCTGGCCTGGTTTTGCGCAAGCCAGGCACGCATATTGTCGCGGTATGCGGGCTCTTTCCATAAACTGTCGAGCATCAAATGCGCCAGTCTGTTGGAGTTTTCGGTAGGCAGTATCGGCACGATGAAATAACTGTTTTCAGTATCCACCTGTTTGTGCAGATAGGCTTGTAACTTTTCAGCGTCAGGCTGTGTCATGGCCGATGCATGCATCGCCAGGCTGGATGCAACAACCAGAATCGCCGCTTTTACAAAACGCAATGCCATTACACTAACTCCGAAATTGGGAAAGGTAGTCCATTCAAAACAACGCCCAACGCACGGCAAATACCACTAGCACGGATGGGTGCGCTGGCATTCTATCAAAAAATATAGTTCTTTTAAGAAATGCCGCATCACTGAAATGCGCCTGTATTTTTTTGCCACGCCTTGCTTGACAGCGTGCCATATTACATTCTTTTAAGGATTACACTTTTCGGCACTGCACAAAAAGAAAAACGACGCGCAATCGCTAGTGATTGCACGTCGTTTTTTACCTGGCCTGGCTATCGAGCTTGCGGCGCATCGCCGCACAACTTATTTTGCAGCAGGTGCTGCTGTTTTGGCAGTGTTGGCAGTAGTGTTGGCAGTGGCGCTGGTTGCAGTCGCAACTTTAGTGTCAGCCTTTACTTCTGCTTTTACTTCAGGTTTGGTTTCGGTTTTTACTTCTGCTTTTACATCAGCCTTGGCTTGCTTTTCATGTGCGACATGTTTGGCATGCTTTTCATGTTTAGCTACTGCCTTGTCAGTTGTTGCTGTTTTGGTGTCAACGGCAACAGGTGTCACTGGTGTTGCTGCTGGTGTGGCAGCAGTAGTTGTCACTACAGCTTTGCTGGCAGTTGCTGATGTCACTGCTGACGCTGCTGTTGTAGTAACGACGGCAGGTGTCGCAGCCGGAGTAACTTTTGCCGTAGCCGTTGCCGGTGTTTGAGCAAATGCGCTACCCATCAAAACGGTAGAAGCGATCAGGGCGGTAATGAGCTTGTTCATGTGATATTCCTTCAATAATGTGAATGATTTAATTTACTTTTTTAACCGGCAGCATTTGCTGCCGGGTGTACATAGTTGTTGCAAATTCGTGCGTTTGCGTGTTGCCGATAACGACTTATTTCGAAGCAGCTGATGCAGCAGCGGATGCTGGTTTAGCTTCATCTTTCTTCACTTCTTTTTTGTCATGCTTGGCATGTTTTTCATGCTTCACTGCTTTGTCTGTTGCCGGCTTGGTTTCTGCTGCTGGTGCTGCTGGTGCTGCTGCAGTTGCTGATGCAGAAGCTGCGGTCACTTTGGCTGCCGGGGCAGATTTGGCAACGCTGGCTGCGGCGGCTGCGGAAGCAGGTTTTGCAGTCGCGCTGGCAGATGCGCTGGCTGGTGTTTGTGCAAATGCGCTACCCATCAGAACAGTAGAAGCGATCAGTGCGGTAATGAGCTTGTTCATGTTTATTCCTTCAATTATGTGAGCGATTTAATTTACTTTTTTTAACCGGCAGCATGTGCTGCCGGTGGTAACTGTTTATTGCTGGTGACGATTTATTTCGAAGCAGCTGGAGCGGAAGCAGATGCTGGTTTTGCTTCATCTTTTTTCACTTCTTTTTTGTCGTGCTTGGCATGTTTTTCATGCTTCGCTGTTTTATCTGTTGCTGGCTTGGTTTCTGCTGTTGGCACTGCTGCCGCTGCTGGTGTCGATGCAGTTGCTGATGCAGAAGCTGCGGTCACTTTGGCTGCCGGGGCAGATTTGGCGACGCTGGCTGCGGCGGCTGCGGAAGCAGGTTTTGCAGTCGCGCTGGCAGATGCGCTGGCTGGTGTTTGTGCAAATGCGCTACCCATCAGAACGGTGGAAGCGATGAGGGCGGTGATCAGTTTGTTCATGATAATTTTCCTATTCGTATTTGGGTTGGTTTGCTTTATTTTGCTTAGCGTAGTCAGTCTACGTAAGCCAAAAACGCCAGCCGATGCATCTGCGTTGACGCAAAAAACCACAGTGCATGCGGCTTAGTGTTGTTGTTCTAAACGGCACCTGCCCTGTCAACCGGATTGCATGTTCATGCGTTACGCGCGTAGGAACACTAAAAACGACATCTGCCTGGTGCACGGTGTCGTTTGTTTTTTGGGGGCACGAAAAAGGTCAGGCAAACAAAAAAACTGCTCCGTGGAGTGCGCCACGCGCACCACTCTCCTCTTCCGGCAATTGCAATTGCTCTTTGTTTTATGCACATGGTGCGCGCGGCGCACCCTACGGAATCACCTCTGCTTCGGTGAAAAATTCTCATCCCGGTTATGATCTCTGCATGAGATATTTCTAACCTGCGCCGTGTACGATCTGACATAAAAAACGAGAGAGGATGAACCATGAAAAAAGTCGCACTGGTCACTGGTGGCAGTCGCGGTATTGGTGCTGCCACGGCACAGCAACTGGCGGCTGCTGGGTATGCGGTCTGCATTAACTATCTGCACAATCACGACGCCGCACAACAGGTAGTGCAAGGCATCCGTGCGCAAGGTGGCACTGCCATTGCCATACAGGCCGATGTGGCTCTGGAAGCCGACGTAGTGCGTCTGTTTGCAGAGCTGGATCAGCAACTGGGCAAGTTGGATGTGCTGGTCAACAATGCCGGCATACTGATGCAGCAATGCCGGCTGGAAGACTTGACGGCAGAACGCATCAACCGCCTGTTCAGCACCAATGTCACCAGCTATTTTTTATGCTGCCGTGAAGCGGTCAAACGGATGTCAACAAGCCATGGCGGCACAGGTGGTGCCATCGTCAACGTGTCGTCAGCCGCCGCACGCCTGGGCTCGGCGAATGAATACATCGATTACGCTGCCACCAAGGGGGCCATAGACACCTTGACCAAGGGTTTGTCAATTGAAGTGGCAGCCGAGGGCATACGCGTCAACTGTGTGCGCCCTGGCCTGATCACGACGACTATGCATGCCGATGGCGGCGAACCCAACCGGGTCGAAAGACTAAAAACCGGCGTTCCCATGCAACGTGGTGGCGCACCAGACGAAGTGGCAGCAGCCATCGTCTTTCTGGCGAGCGATGCGGCGTCATATATCACCGGCAGTTTTGTGGATGTATCTGGCGGGCGATAAATAAGGGAAACTGGCGTGTCCACAAGGGTGAACACGCCAACTTTTTGTTGACAAAAAACACGCGGCGACAGGCATTGGGCGGGCTTTAGGTAGGCGTTAAAGGTGTTGCCTGACCTGGCCACTGTACTGACGTAATTCATGCTTTCTTGTTCGATCGCTCATCTGCGTGGCTTTTTTGCTGCTACGCAGCGTGTTCCTGACACCCTTCCCGGGCTTTTTCAACGCCCCACAGTGCATTTTCAATTCCCGCCAAATTCAACATTCCCACAGACATTGTTGCACTTTCGCAACCACTTAATTTTGCGCAATCATTTCTTTTTGGTTATGTGACTTTACTTTTTTGTCTATAAAGAACCAGTTTTTCGCAAAAATCAAGGTAAAAAATAGAGAATATTTACCAAAGGGCAACGGCTTATTGTTTTTGACATATTGTTAAACAATGTTAATAATCGGCCTCTGTTACAAAGCGACATATTGCATTCAAGCTATTTTTGTCGCTGGGTAATGAGGCTTCAATGAAGTCGTTTTGATTTAAGCAGGACCAATAGTTCTTGCAGGCGCTTGCACCTGCGAGAGGGACAACTATTGCCTAAAAAATGCAATGCCAGGCATTTGATCAATGACTGGCATGCAGTCGGAGCAGAAGGGCAAGCCAGTCATTGATCAAATGCCTGGTTTGTCTGGATGCTCAATTGGGGGAGGGCCAGGGCCGTGCTTATACACGGCTTTGGCTTACGTACCCATCCCGGATTCAAACCATATCGGGGATGGGTACCTGAGCTTGGCCGGCATCGCTAAAACGGTGCCGGTCATATCTTCGCATCAAAAAAACAAGGAGAAAAGTAATGCGTATCAGAGGGAAATTACAACTACTATCCGGTATCCCGGTGGTTTTAGCCATGTTGTGCGGCACTGCGCAGGCACAATGGGCGCCAACAGCAACCAAGGCCACCAGAATACCGGCGACCGTGTCATCGACATCAGCGGCCACACTCTTGCAGGCGGGGTCACCCACGCACGTGGTGGTCGCGCTCAAGCTGCGCAACAAGGCAGCACTTGACACGCTGACCACGGGTATCCTGAACGGGAAAAATGTCAGGCCGATTTCCAGTGCCGACTTCATGGCGAACTACGCACCGACAGCAGCACAGGTGCAGGCTGTGATTGATCATTTGAAAAGCAGCGGCTTCGTCAACATCACCGTGTCAGACAACCGCACGCTGGTGAGCGCCGATGGTGCCGCCGCGACGGTCAAAACCGCCTTCAATACCGACTTGCACACCTACACGGTAGGGGGACGTTCTGTTCAGGTCAACCTGAGTGACGCACAGGTACCGCAGGCGCTGTCAGATACGGTACTGGCGGTGCATGGTCTGCAAAATCTGCATACCTATCGCACTCATCTGGTCCGGCCTAACGCCAATACCCTGGCCAGTACGGGGCACAATCCTACCGAGTTTTCTGCCATCTATAACGCCAGCAACCTGCCCAGCGCGGTGAATGCCACCATCGGCATTATCACCCAGGGCAGCATGACGCAGACAATTGCGGATCTCAACACCTTTACCAGCCGCGCCGGTTATCCGACTGTGAATGTGCAGACAGTCACAATCGGTGCTGCCAGCTCGGACACTGCCGGTGTCGGTGAATGGAATATGGATACGCAGGATGCCCTGGCAACAGCGGGTGGCACGATCAAAAAAATGATCCTGTACACCGCCAACACGCTAAACGATGCCGACATCACGGCAGCCTATAACCGCGCTGTCAGCGACAACGTGGCCAAGGTCATCAATGTGTCTTTGGGTGAATGTGAAAACGACGCTCTCAATTCGGGTGTCATGGCCAGCAATGACCAGATCTTCCAGACTGCGGTGGCACAGGGGCAGACTTTCTCGGTATCGTCCGGCGATTCGGGTGCCTATGAATGTGGCGGCCCAGGCACATCGCAAAGCTATCCATCGGTATCACCGTATGTGATTTCAGTGGGCGGCACCTTGCTCAATACCTCGGGTACAACGTGGGTGTCTGAATCGGTATGGGCTTGCACCACGGCAGCCAGTTGCCAGCAAAGTGCAAACGGTGGCGCCGGCGGTGGGCCATCCCTGAATGAATCAGCACCAAGCTGGCAAACCAGTGCAGGCGTTTTGGGGTCTTCTACCAAACGCGGCACGCCAGACATTGCATTCAATGCTGATCCGGCCAGTGGTGCGCTGGTGATCGTCAATGGTTCCAACCAGCAGATCGGTGGTACCAGTCTGGCAGCGCCTATCTTCACCGGTTTTTGGGCGCGTGTACAGTCGATGAACAATAACAGCCTGCCCTTCCCTGCTGCTGCGATTTACCAAAAAGCGGCCAGCACACCGGGCATGTTCCACGACATCACGTCTGGCAGCAATGGCGGCTACACCGCTAAGGCAGGCTGGGATTATGCCAGTGGATACGGCAGTCTGAACATGGCAAACTTTGCGTCTGCCATGGGTTCCACAACGCCACCACCACCTAACACCCTGACCAAAGATGTTGCGGTCACGGGCCTGTCTGTCACTACCGGTGGCAACCTGGTCTATACATTTTCTGTACCGACTGGCGCCACCAACCTGACATTCAAAACCACAGGTGGTACAGGCGATGCGGATCTGTACGTGCAACTGGGCTCAACCCCAACGACCACAACCTATCTGCAAAAATCGGATGGATCCACCAGCACGGAAACCATCACCATCGCGTCACCAACAGCAGGCACGTATTATGTTCTGCTGAATGGCTATACCGCTTCCAGCGGCATCAGCCTGGTGGCCAGTTACCAAACTACTACGTCAGGTAACGTGTTGAGCAATGGTGTGCCGGTCACGGGCATCAGCCTGGCATCGGGTGCAACTGCGGTATATACCTTTGCGGTACCTGCTGGCAAGTCATCAGTAAGCTTTAAAACCAGCGGCGGTACAGGCGATGCTGATCTGTATGTCAAACTGGGTTCGGCACCGACCACCACGTCTTACCTGCAACGGTCTAACGGCACCAGCAACAATGAAAGCATTACCGTTACATCACCCGCTGCCGGTACGTATTACGTCATGGTCAAAGCCTACAGCGCCATTAGTGGTGTGACTTTGGTGGCCACTGATTAAGTGAAGTTTTGAAGTTGTGGAGTGCGATAAGGCATTCATCGCACACAGTTGTAAATAGTCGTAAATAGTCGTAAATAAGGTCTCAGGCACTTCCCTGGGACCTTATCTAATAGATTATGACGGCACCTGGTGTACCGCAGCCATCGCCTGCAACGTCTGATCCCAGGCCAGCAGTTGCGCAGACTGCTCATCGAAACGGGTTTGCAACAAGGCATATGGTTCAACCGTGACACGTCCACGTTTGAATTTCATCTTCACCAGTACCTCTGCATGCACCACATCACCCACATAAATTTCATGCGAAAAATACGCGCATTTATCATCGGCAAACAGGATGAAGCTGCTTACCCGCACCCGCTGAAAAAGACGCACCGGCTTCATGAAAATTATCAGTTGCGACACATTCACAAACGCCGTGCCACTGCCTAGCATGGGGCGCAACAAACCAGTCCTGATAACAAAATCAAACTGTGCCGCTTCGGCAAGCTGAAGATAGGCATCACTCTTCAATATCCGGATGCCTGCATCCCATGGTGTTACCCAAAAATGACAGTCAAGCCTGTCACTCACACCGACGCTATGGCCGCCAAAGCGGTAGCGGCACAATGCCAGCAGTATCGTCAAAACATTGCGAATCAATCCAGACACGGCCACACCCTTTGTCTAACGGCAAGAGTGACATCATAACCCGCTGTTAGCCTGCACTGCACCAGGCAATATCTTATCGACCACCTTCGCGCAAATACGGGGCGGCTTCCAGTGACAAACCCTGTTTTACCTGACGCGTGATGTCGTCGGCACATACTTCTTCCTGTCCCTGCACTATCGCGTCCACTACCTGGCTTGCTACCTGCACCGGGTTTCTGGCAGCGGCATACACTTTTTTGACACCAGCCTCCAGCAGGGCAGTGGCAAAGGCCAGGCCCAGTCCACGGTTGGCACCGGTGACAAAGACGACAGTATTATTGAGTTCCTTGATACGTCCTTTACACTAAAGAAGAAGTTGAATGCAGTTCCGGGATCGGAAGCGAGTGGGTTTGCTGGTCGCTGCCGCCGGTTGACTGGTGTAGCCATGTACGTACGATACGCACTACCTGTTGCGCGTTGTCGTGCTGTATGAAATGACCGGCGTCAGGAATGGTTTGTATGCTCAGTTCATTGTCCACCCATTGCCAGACATCATTCAGACCGGCGGGCAATGCGTAGGGGTCAGCCAGACCATGTATCAACAGGGTTGGTACCCTTATCTTGGGCGGCATGTCACCCGGCATGAAATACGGTTCTGCCGGCCAGTTGACGCGGTAATAATGCAGCATGGTTTCCAGTGTCGATATCGCCATCGCCTGGTCATGCCGACGTTTGAAAGCGGGGTCTTTGATCCAGGTGCCAAGCCCTGACATGGGCAACTGCAAATGCGACTGCGGCTGGCGAAACGCTCGCACATAATCACTGGCAACCCGCTGCTGCGGGTTATTGCTTAACTCGCGTGCGATGGCCCAGGGGTGCGGCATGTTCAGCACGACCAGTCTTTCCAGCCAGGGCTGCGCCTGCATGGCGGCATGCCACGCAATAAAACCGCCCCAGTCATGCCCTAGCAATGTCGCCTTGCCCGCGCCTTCACGTTCTACCACCGCCGCCACATCAGCGACCAGTTTAGTAGGCAGATAAGCTTGCGGGTCAGGCGGCGCATCGCTCAGGTGATAACCACGCAAATCCAAAGCAACTACACGGTAATCGGCACACAGATCTGCCATCACCTGCCACCAACCCAGCCAGTGATCAGGAAAACCATGCAACAGCACCAGCAAAGGCCCCTGTCCCATAGCCGCATAATGAATGCGGACACCATCGCTATCCACATAATGGTGTTCAGCGATGGCTTCGAATGCAGTCAGCAAAACTTCCGTACCGCTGCCTGCATGGTCCATCTGATCTGCTGCCTTGCTTGCACTGTTCATGATCTCTTGCTCCGGCCGGTGGCTAAGGGAATTAAGGTAACTAAGCTGGCCAAGATGAAATCAAGGCATTTAGATGTCAACCATCATCTTATAGATGTCGATTATCATCTAAAAACAAAATTCATGTCAAGCGACTTAAAAAAATCCATCCTCACGCAGAATAAGGGCCGTTAGTAGCACTGTCTAGCGCTGTCGAAAATCATTAATATTCTCTGCAAGCAGCTGGGTTATCAAAGCCAGCATCCTATCTCACAAAAAAAAACAGGAACTGATTGCATTTGCATCAGTTCCTGGAAATTGAGCGATGGCCTTACTTCAGTATATCGCCCCGCTTTACAGTGCTATACCGTACTGGGCATGTACGCTTTGGCGTATCAGAGAAGCGCTCCACCGGACGCTTCTATGCGTTGCCCATTGATCCAGCCTGCGCCTTCGGAAAGCAGTGCGGCGACTACTCCACCAATGTCATCCGGAAGCCCATTGCGGCCCAATGCTGTCATGCCAGCGAATTGCTTTTTGAGTTCGGCGTTGTCGCGCAGCGCACCACCACCAAAGTCTGTTTCTGTTCCGCCAGGCGCGATCACATTCACGCTGATGTTGCGGGTACCCAATTCCTTTGCCATAAAGCGTGTCAACACCTCAACACCACCTTTCGCTGCGGCATAGGCGGCGTAGCCGCTGAACGTAAAACGCGTCAAGCCAGATGACGTATTGAGGATACGTCCGCCATCATCAATCAGTGGGAGCATCTTTTGGGTCAGAAAGAAAGCTCCCTTCAGGTGGACGTTGATCATCAGGTCGAACTCTTGTTCGGTCGTGTCGGCAAGGGTCGCATACACACCGGAACCAGCATTGTTGACGAGGTAGTCAAAACGCTCGCGCTGCCAGTTTTTTTGCAGCGTTGCCTTCACGTCACGTGCGAAGTCGGCAAATGTGCTGGCAGCGCCAACATCAAGTCGCAAGGCCACGGCGCGGCGCCCCATACTTTCAATCTGCCTGACCACGGCCGCCGCTTCGTCCGGGCTGCTGAGATAGGTGATGATGACATCGACACCATGTGCAGCCAGGCGCAACGCACTGCTGCGTCCAAGTCCGCGGCTACCGCCGGTGATAAGGGCGATACGGTTTGGTTTTGTAGCGATACTCATAAAATTCTCCTGAGGTTGATTGGGTAGGAGGACTTTACAGTTCCGCTAGCAACAGATAAAGTAGCCGAAAATTAACTTACTGTTTCCCCAGGAAGAACAATTACTCATGGATCTGAACGATTTGAGGATTTTTTGCCGTGTCGCCGAATTAGCCAGCTTCACCAAGGCCGGGGAACATCTCAACATGGCAAAAGGCCGGGTATCAACCATCATCCAGTTGCTGGAAAAAGAGGTGGGTAGCCGGTTACTACAACGCACTACCCGCACGGTCCAGCTCACACTCGATGGCGAAATTTTTCTTGAGCGTTGTAAAGAACTGCTTGCGGAAGCTGACCAGTTACAGGGAATGTTCCAGCCAATTGCCGGTGATTTGCGCGGCACTGTCCGCATTGACATGCCCGGCTTGTTCGCTCAGGAACTGGTGTTGCCAAAGCTGCCGGAACTACTCGCCATACATCCGCAGCTTGCCCTTGGGATCAGTATCAATGATCGTAGGGTCGACTTAGTACGGGAGGGAGTTGATTGCCTGATCAGGATAGGTCCACTGCCAGACTCAGATTTGGTGGCACGGACAATTGGAATGATGAAGATGTGCAACGTGGCCAGCCCGGCGTATCTGCGGCAGCACGGGGTGCCGCTTTCGCTGGGTGATCTTGCCCATCATCGCATCATTCATTACGCGAACAACTTGCGCAACGAAGATGCTGTTTTCCGGTACATGCGTGACGGCACTGTCCGGACGGTGCCCATGCGCAGTGCGCTCACTGTTAATAGTGGCACTATCTTGCAGATGTCCTGCGTGAAGGGGCTGGGAATCGTGCAGATGTCTATCCCGACATGCCAGCGCCTGATCGACAGCGGCGATTTGATTGAAGTACTGCCCGAATTCAGACCACCGCCACTACAGGCTTCCCTGCTCCTTCCTCACCGCAGGCACAACGCTCCACGTGTGGAGGCTGTACTGAACTGGATTATTCAGGTCACCCGGCCACACATGCTTGACCGGGTGTGATCTGCCTCAGCGTCGCTTTGGCCCACCCGTGCCCGCCACGCGCAGCGCATCCAGCACCAGAGAAAATGCTGGTGAAGACTGCCGGCGGCTAGGGTAATACAGAAAGTAACCTGCAAAGGGCAGGCACCAGTCTTCCAGCACACGTACCAGACGCCCTTGTTCGATATGGGGCGCGAATTCTTCTTCCGGCAAAAACGCGATGCCCAGTCCGGTCAATGCCGCTGCCACGACATGAGGGGTGGTGTTAAACACTACCTGCCCGTCCACGCGCACATTCAAGGGCTGGCCTTTCCGCTCGAATTCCCAGACATAGATCCCGCTCTGGCTTGTAAAACGGATGTTGATACAACGGTGGTCAATCAGGTCACGTGGCGTTTGCGGCACGGGGTTTGTGGCAAAGTACGACGGCGTGGCGACAGCAGCCATGCGCAGCTTGGGGCCAATCGGTACAGCGATCATGTC
Organism: Undibacterium sp. Ji49W; assembly: GCF_049340205.1. Lineage (NCBI taxonomy): Bacteria > Pseudomonadati > Pseudomonadota > Betaproteobacteria > Burkholderiales > Oxalobacteraceae > Undibacterium > Undibacterium sp. Ji49W. Next base: position 159,225 of record NZ_JBMPOW010000012.1, read on the forward strand.
CTTATCGATATAGTCGCCCAGGCGCACGCCTGCATCGAAGCGGTCAGCCACAATGTCGCGAAAGCCGTAGTTGACGTCGAATTCTACTTTCACATCCGGGTATTGCAGTAACAGGGGCGCAAGCTTGGGCAACAATGTTGTGTGCAGCACATGGTCGCCACAGGTAATGCGCACCGTACCTGCGGGCTTGTCGCGTAATTCGGTCAGTGCATCCAGTTCATCTTCGATCTCGTCGAAGCGGTGGCCAATCGCCTGTGCCAGACGTTCGCCCGCCGCAGTTGGCGAAACGCTGCGTGTCGTGCGTGTAAGCAGACGGATGCGCAAACGTGCCTCCAGCCCGCTGATGGCCTGGCTGAGTGCCGATTGCGTCACACCCAGCACAGCGGCTGCGCGTGTGAAGCTGCCTTCACGTGCCACGGTGACAAAGGCCAGTAAATCGTTGAGGTTTCGTCGTGCCATGGGATCCAGTGTATCAGGAAGATTAATTAGAATTACTAATAAGCCATGTAAGCATTCATTATCTTGTCAATATCTGTGGGGATTGTCAAACTTAGCCCCATGAAGCAAAGAGACCAAAACCCGGCAGTCGCATGAAGTACCGCTACCACAACAACCGCCATGACCACATGCGCAACTATATGCGTGAACGCGCTACCCGGCGCGGCTCGCCGCCGTGGCTGAAAGCTGCGGGGCGATTGGTCATCAGCTTGCTGGCCAGTTACGCCCTCCCCGCATTCACACAGGAGTTCCCTATGAAAATACGCCTGGATGTCAATGGCGACATCGCCACTGCCACTTTGTATGACAACGCGACCGCCCGCGATTTCGCTACGCTGCTGCCACTGTCACTGACTTTAACGGATTTTGCCCAGGTCGAGCGCATTGGCGATATGCCTCGCGCGCTTTCTACTGCGGGTGCACCAGCAGGCATGACCCCGGTTACTGGCGACATCACTTACTACGCACCGTGGAACAACCTGACAATTTTTGCGGGCGACAACGCCTATGCGCGAGGGCTGGTGCGACTGGGCAAGATCAATACTGGCCTGGCCGCATTGCAGCGCCCCGGCCCGTTAAAGCTCCGGATAGAACATATCAAGGATTGACAGTCATTCGCGAAGAGTACAAATGCCCTCTTCAATCTACCCCTTTCACCTTTCAACAAGAATACCAACCATGAACATACCATCCAACACCGACAATGAATCCACAACCGAGTTGGCTGGCCCGGCGTCGGGCCGACGCGACTTTCTGATAATGGCAGGTCAAAGCGTCGCAGCACTTGGTGTCTTGTCGGCAGCAGGCAGCACTGCCTCTGCTGCAAGTACAGCAACGGTCCCAGACATGTCGAATGGTGCCAATAATTTTTATACCAGCGACACAGTCACTGTACAAAAAATTAGCTTCAAGAACCAGTACCAGATGAACGTCACGGGCAATCTTTTTACGCCCAAAAATCTCGACCGTAGTAAAAGAACACCGGCAATCGTTGTAGGCCACCCCATGGGCGCAGTCAAGGAGCAAAGTGCAAATCTGTACGCCACAAAAATGGCTGAACAAGGATTCATCACGCTGTCCCTGGACTTGTCTTTCTGGGGCGAGAGTGAAGGGCAGCCTCGTAACGCTGTTGCACCCGACATTTATGCAGAGGATTTCAGTGCTGCTGTGGATTTTCTTGGCACGCAACTATTTGTGGACAGGAAGCAGATTGGTGCTATCGGGATTTGCGGCAGCGGCAGTTTCGTCGTCAGTGCCGCCAAGATTGACCCCCGTATGAAAGCCATTGCCACGGTCAGCATGTACGACATGGGCGCTGCCAATCGCAATGCGCTCAAGCATTCGCTGACGCTGGAACAAAGAAAGAAAATCATTGCCGAAGCAGCACAGCAACGCTATGGCGAATTCACCGGTGGCCACATCAAATATACCGGCGGGACAGAGCATGAACTGAATGAAAATACCCACCCCATCCAGCGTGAGTTCTATGACTTTTACCGCACACCGCGCGGCGAATACACACCGCAAAGCTCATCGCGACAACTGACAACGCACCCGACCCTGTCGAGCAACGTCAAGTTTATGAATTTTTACCCCTTCAATGACATTGAAACGATTTCACCTCGTCCTATGCTCTTCATCACGGGTGACAAAGCACATTCAAAAGAGTTCAGTGAAGATGCTTTTCGCCGCGCTGCGGAACCCAAAGAACTATTCATCGTCCCTGGTGCTGGCCACGTGGACCTGTACGACCGTGTAAATCTTATCCCCTGGAGCAAGCTGACGGCCTTTTTTACCCAACATCTGGCATAAGGAGAAAGCCATGCTTTTCATAGCCGTAGCCATAACCGTAGCCTGTGATTTCAATAAAATGAGGTCCAAATGACAGAAGCCAGCATAACGAATGCGGCGACATCCATGTCATCTGGCAGATCTGATCGCGTCTCAAGCAGGCAGGCATGGAGCGCTGTCGGGGCCATGTCCATGTGTGTCGGATTGCTGATCGCGTCAGAATTCATGCCGGTCAGCCTATTGACACCGATTGCTGCCGACCTGCATGCCAGCAGCGGCATGGCAGGCCAGGCTATTTCTGTGTCTGGCTTATTCGCCGTCCCCACCAGTTTGCTGATTGCCAGCGTGGTCGCGCGATGGGACCGCCGTCATGTACTGCTGGGGCTGACGATGACCATGCTGGTATCACTGCTATTGATTGCAGAAGCCCCCAATTTCCCGGTACTGATGGTGGCAAGAGCACTGTTAGGTGTCACCATTGGTGGCTTCTGGGCATTGTCGACGGCGACGATCATGCGTTTGGTCACGGCCCCATCCGTACCCAGGGCACTAGGCGTGCTTTACACGGGTAACGCCGTGGCCGTCGCTTTCGCTGCCCCCATCGGTAGCTATATGGGTGGCCTGATCGGTTGGCGTGGCGTGTTCTGGGCGTTGGTGCCATTCGTCATCATCAACCTTGCGTGGCAGTGGTACAGCCTGCCATCCATGCCACCCGATGCCGGTTCCGTAGTGGTCAGTACCAATGCATTCAAGCTACTGAAACGTCGCAACCTTGCTTTCGCCATGCTGGCTGTGATGCTGTCGTTTGCGGGGGCGTTTTCCACTTTTACCTATCTGCGCCCCTTTCTCGAAACACGCATGGACGTGACCGTCACCCAGTTGTCATTGCTGTTATTGGGAATGGGGCTGGCCGGGTTTGCCGGCACCTATGGTGCCAGCGCCTTATCGGGGCGGTTTCTCTACCGCCTGCTGGCCTGGTTGCCACTTGCACTGGCAGCGGCAACGCTGGCCTTCCTGGCCCTTGCATTTGTGCACCTGTTGTGGCCTGCCGCACTGATCCTGATCATCTGGGGCACACTCAATGCCGCCATGCCGGTGGCGTGGTCCACATGGCTATCACTGGATATCGCCGACGAAGCTGATGCGGGCGGCGGCCTGATGGTAGCAGCCATTCAGTTGGCCATCATGCTCGGTGCTGCATTTGGTGGTTTGCTGCTGGATCACGTATCACTGAGCGCAACCTGGATCGGCGGAGCGGTGTTGCTGCTGCTTGCATCACTGGCAGTCGGTGACGGCAGGCGTTTGCGTCCTGCGAAAAATGACATCCAACATTGATCCATATCAGCGCGACGTGAACCGTAAGGACCATTAGCAAACCGACTTGGTAAAGTTACTTTCTTCTGTCCCCTATCCCCATTTCGAAGCGGCCAATGCTAGAGTGATACTTTTATAGCTTTAGCATAGGTTCGCCAATATGCGTATCCACCCTCTTATATCTCTCGCCACTCCCTGGCTGTTGCAAGCCTTGTTAGTTAGTGGCACGGCCTTGCCCGGTCAGGTGATGGCACAAAAAATGTACCGTTGCGGTAGCGATTATCAGGACACCCCCTGCACCAATGGCCAAAAAGAAAAAGTCATCGGCAAGGCCGTGACAGCCACAGCCACGGACAAACCACCGCTGGATGCAACTTGCGTGCGCCGTGGCGAAGAAGCCAAGAAGGTGATCTGGATGCGTGAAGGCGGTGCCCTGCAAGACAAATTACTGAACGAGGCAACAACCGCAGAACGCCGCAAAGTGATAGGCGATGTCTATGCCCAGCGCGGCAATGCCGTAGACATACGTGCCCGCATAGAAAGCGACTGCATGTCAGAAAAAGAAAACGAACGCAAGTTTGGCATGGCACCTGTCCAGGAAGACCCGGCTAAACGTACGCAAGCAGCCGAACGCAAAGCCAGCCAGGGTGAAAGCCCGGCAGACGCCGCCAAACGCGCCAGTGCAGATGCCGCACGCACCAAAGCCATGTGTGACGATGTGCGCCGCCAACTGGCATCCGTCCAAAATGCCCAGCGCAGCGGCGGCCAGGGCAGCACCCTGGATGAACTGACACGCAACAAGCGTGAGATAGAAAGCAATCTGAGGTCAATGGGCTGCGATGCGGCGCCTAAAACGACGATGCAATAAGTGACCGACATTCATCATTAACGATGATGCCAGCGCATTCTTTGCGCTGGCCCGGCAAGCCCTTTCTTGCTGCCACGCAAGTACATGTCGATGCACGCGGCAATCTGCTTGAAAAACGATCATCAAGTTGCATTAGCGCAACTGAATTAACTCAGCAAACCAGCTAAAAACTGGAACATACAATCCATTCTCATTGATCAGAATTCCTGCATAAAACAACGCCAGGGCATCTTATCAATCTCAAGTTTCATTTTAATGTTGCCATATTTTTAATATGGGTTTAATTTATTAAGGAATAACATTTCAGCAAATCTCACACTGACCGTGGAGTTACCCATATGACTGAGCATGAACTAAACACTGCCAAGTATCTATTGGAACTCCGTCGGCTTGAGCTTGACGAAAAACTGGCAAAACGAGACGAAGAATTTCTATATAGAAATTCAACTACATTGATTACCGGGGCAATCTCCCTGGCCGCAATCATTGTCTCGTTAAGCGGAGTCGCAATTTCTTTCTCTCAAAAAGAAAAGGAACTGGCACTACAAACCGGCCAAAATGAACGTGCGCAATCACAAGCTGTATTTGAGGCAAACAGGAAATGGCGATCCGACGCAGCAAACTATGTATCAGCCAATAGAGAGCTTATTTTTTCCGGAAATACAAAAGACCAGGTACAAATTCGTGAAGTCATGATTCTCGCCTACCCACCCGACATCGTAGATGCCCTATTCAAGGGACTAGAGCAGCAAGCCAAGGAATCAGAAAAGGTAACCTGGGCAGATGGCCGCAAAGCGCTTGATGTCGTCTTGACAGAAAACAGTAGTGCTGTCAGCCCTCAAATCACGCCTGTCGCCGTGCTAGCGCCAACAAGTGATTCTCTGATCGAATTATTCAATGGCCCGACCAGACGAGATGTCAGCAATACTCTCGTTCGGGATTATGCTAACAATAAGAAAGCTGTCATTGACAGGCTGATTGCAACGGTACGTCCCGAAAAAGATCCTTCTGCCTATCGCGTCAATCTCTACGTCCTTTTCACTCTTGCCAGAATTCCGGGACACTGGGAAGGGACACCAGAACAACAGCAAGTCATCAAAGCGCTTGGTGAGTCACGCAATATGGCAGACCATACCTATGCGCAATGGGCGAAGCAAGCGAACGAGCATGCAAGGTGAGTTATTTTTCTGTTGCGAGAGGATGCTCCAGCACCATCTGTCGCTGCACCTCATCCAGCACCTCCAGCGCCGCTACAATGATGGTGCTGGCCTGATTTTTCTGGACTGCCGCAACAATCTGTCTCGCCCCTAAACACAGACGCAAGGCGCTGATGGGTTTGCCATTGCGCATGCCACAGGTGACAGGCTGGCCGAGTTGCATGCCTTTTTCTTTTTGCAGGTGGCGATAAATGGCGACCGTGTCTTCGTGGCTGTACGGCTGGGCTTTGTCAGATGTGGATATAGCAGGCCACATCAATACAAACGAAAAAATAGTGGTGTAACAATCCCAGCCCTGCGCCGTCATGATGGCGCTGCGGTCTGGTGCTGCCACGGGCAACATGGCCAGTGATGGATGGCCGGCAAAATAGTCGTGGACAGCATGTTGAAATTGTTGGATGAAGGCCAGAATGGCCGCGTCCGGCAAAGCGCGAAAAGCACGCAGTTCTTCCAGCGCGGCGACCCAGCGCAATAGCAGGCCATAATTAGGGCCTGCCGGCAAACCCTGGGCTCCGATCCAGTCAGACGGCCAGTCAGCACGGCTGCTGTAGGCATGCAGCGACGCCGGCAATCTGATCGTCTTCAAATCCGGTCGCATGGCCCCCGGCAAAAACAGCGCCCCAGAAAAACTGGGGCCGCATAAAAATTTAGACCCTGTCATCGCCACCATATAGCCCTGATCCAGATAGGCTTGCAGGCTAGCATTCGACAGGCGGAACTGGCAGGCATCTACCATGATCTGCAATTGCGGGTAACGTGCCCGCAGTTGCACTACGGTGTTTAATGACGGTGCCATCATGCCGGTTTTGCTGACATCCATCAAAATCAGCATGACTGCCTGGCCACGCTGTATGGCTTGTTGGGTCAGTGTTTCGACTTCGCTATCGACATCGTGGCTGTCACGCACGGTGCCGTCGGGCTGGCGCAAGCTGATGCTGACGATATCAACTTCTTTCGCCTGCGCGATGTGGCTGCCAGCGCTGACCTGTTCACCCAGAGCGGTACGTTCGCTGAAATGCCTGGCCGTCAGTGCCGATGGCACGGCGCTGCCGGTTTCATTGGCATCCGCCATGATGACGAGGGTGCGTGTGCTGGAAAAATTGGCGCATAGCTGGGCGGCGATCAGGTGCAGGTCCGTGCCGGATGCGGCAAAGATGATGTCCACGTCTTTGCGCTGCTCCAGCCCACATAACTGCTTCAATTCTTGCCGGACTTCATTCAATTCGTTTGCGTAGCAAGCATACGCATCCTGCTCGCTTTGATACAGTCTGGCGTAGGTACGTGCGGCGGCGGTATAAGCCTGTGCGGATATGCTGGAAGCAGTGGCCGAGCTAAATGCATACATCGCATCGTGCGCGTTCAAAGGCACGGCAGCACAGCCGTATTTATTGGTGCCATCGGCTTGCAGAATGAGCCTGGCATCACCACCATCAATCAGCAACTGATCGAGCGTGGGTAAATCTTGTAGTGTACTCATGGGCATGAGTGATCTGGCTCCTTGCAACACACTGTGACACACTATGGCTATTACACACTATGACAAGCTACAGCGTGGCCCATCCCTGCCTGATGGATGGGCTCACATTCCATATCAGAACTTACGCAGCAGGTGCTGTTGCCATGGCCTTGAGTAGCATGTCGCGGAATGCGGCAAACAGTTTTTTCATCGGTTCCTGTTTGTAGGGGAACATGTCTACCGGGTCCATGGCATGCACGATCATGTCACTATCCACTTCAAATATCAGCAATTTGCCATCGCGGGTTTCACCGCAGTCTATGCCGACATAATCCAACCCCAGGCGTTGGGTGATTTCTGCAAATGCGGTCAGGTGGCGCGGTACAAAATCGGTGTCAAAATTTTCCATAAAGCGTTTTTCTTCATCGCGCTTTTCCTGGCTTTCGGTCATGCCTGCGTTCAGGTAATGAATCATCCAGTGTTTGGAAATACCCATGTGGGAAATAAAGGGTTTGCCATCGATGAGGATAATGCGGTATTTACGGAATTGACCATCTGCGCTGCGGTAATCGACAAAGCGGGCAACATAAAATTCATCGCTGGGTACGGCTTGCAGATAATCGGGAATATCTTCGGGCGATGCGACTTTTCTTAAGCCATGCCCGGCATGAGAACCCAAAGGCCGCACGATGATGGGGAAATCATCACCAGGCAATAAGCTGCTGATTTCTATGTCGCCACTGCCCAGTTTTTCCAGCGTAGGCCGGTCTATGCGGATGGAGGTGGGCATTTCTATGCCTTCGCCAGCCTGCAACAATGCACAGGCACCGTCACGTCCCAGATGCGTAATGCGTTCTGGTGCGTTGATGACAGGCCGTGGCCAGCTGTCTGCCAGCGCCTGTAAATCCAGCAAAAGTTCATGCTTGTCGTCCGCTTCACCAACGGCCACAAACAGGACATCGTGTTCGGGTAGTTGTTCTATGGCGGGTATGCCGGCACCGACGTATAACAGGTCCAGCGCGATGTCTGAATCTTCCACCAGAAATTCCAGCGGGGTATTGGCCATCAGATCGCCATCGGTCATCAGGGCCAGCAATCTGATTTTTGTTTCATGCGCCGACGGGATGGAATACAGGGGTTGCAGCTTCAAGGCTTCCATCTGCGTCGCCAGCGCAGTGTCGCGGTGGCCCAGCAATAACAGGGTGGTTGCCAGGTCCATCATGGCATTGGCATCATTGGGATATTTTTCGGCATGGGCAATCAGTTCCATGCCTTGCGGTTTCATGTCGACACCGGCAAATGCCTTGCGCATCAGCGGTGCCAGGCCGATCAGCTTGCTTTGCTGTGCTGGTGCGGCGGTATTGGTATCCTGATTATCGTTCATGTGACTTGTCATCCTGTTTGCTTGCTGCATGTTGGTCTGTGTTGCTGAACTGGTCGCCAAAACGCAGGGTGGCGGCGATCAGTGCATCGATATCTTCAGTGCGGGTACGGTGATTAACAATAGCAGCACGTATGGCCAGTTGCTTATTGATGGTATTGGTAGAAGGCGCAGAAATACCCGATTCATGCAAGGCCACCACGATGTCGGCATTGACCACATCCGGGTTCGCACAGCGATAGCGGAAGCAGACAATATTCAAGGCCACCGGGGCCAGCAGTTCCAGTTTTGGGTTGGCAAGTACGGCCTGTTTCAAGTATTGCGCCACCTCGCAGGTGTGGGCAATCATGCGCCCCAACTGGTCTGCGCCATACACCTGTATGGTGAACCAGGTTTTGAGGGCGCGAAAACCGCGAGACAGGTCGGGACCAAAATCGCAGGGCCAGGGTGAACCGGCGGCCAGGCCTTTGGTATCGCGTCGCAGGTAACTTGCAGGTGTGGCAAAGGTGTTGTAATGGGCGGTGCTGTCACGCACCAGGATAAACCCGGCGTCATACGGAACCTGTAACCATTTATGAAAATCAAAAGCGATGGAATCGGCCCGCTGTATGCCATTCAGACGCGGTGCCAATGCGGGTGACAGCATGGCCAGTGCACCAAAAGCACCGTCGATATGAAACCACAACTGCTCCTGCTGGGCGATATTTGCCAGTGCATCCAGATCATCAATCGCACCGACATCGACTGAACCTGCGGTGCCGACAATAAAGAAAGGGGTCAAGCCGCTGGCACGGTCCGCCGCTATGGCGGCTTGCAGCAAGGCAGTATCCATTTCAAACTGCGCATTCATGGGGATGACACGCAAGGCATCCATACCCAGACCGGCCATGTCCATTGCTTGCGCAATGCAGCCGTGGGCACCGGCAGAGGTGTAGGCCACCAGCCTTGACGTACAGGCAGCCAGACCTGTCTGACGCACCTGCGTGCCCAGGGCACGTGACCTTGCTACCAGCACGGCAATAAAATTGGCTATGGATGTGCCAGTGACAAACAGGCCGCTGGCTGTGTCAGGGAAATCAAACAGGGCACTGACCCAGCGGGTGACTTGTTTTTCGACTTCGATGGGCATGTGATCGCGACCACCCAGATTGGCATTCAGGCCCGCCGCGAGCATTTCTGCCAGCGTACCGACAGGGTTGCCACCACCCTGCACCCAGCCCATGAAACCCGGATGGCTGTTACCTACCGAATACGGCAGGACATGGTCCATGAACTGTTGATGCACTGCCGATAAATCACTGGGACCAGCAGGCATGGTTTGCCTGAACTGCGCCCGCACGGCGTCCGGTATCGGTTGCCAGACCGGCCGCTCGCGCAGGTGTTCGGCATAGTCAAGAATATCATCCAGCATGCGATGCCCCTGCGCCCGTAATGCCTTCCAGTCGCTGGGGTCCAGTGATTCATTGTCAGATGCTGCCATGCCTATTCCCAATTTCTCTTATCTACATACGGTAATTATCTATGAGAGTAGGACGATTAAAGCAGCGAATACAGGCGTTTTTGCAGCTTTATTGATGCAGAGAGACAATTTGTAAGAAATTTGGCTGACTTGCGATGGTCAAACGACAATATTTCAGGGCATCTTACCCTGTCAACTATGCGCCAGCAAACATCTCCGCAAAGACGCTGGCCCTGGCCTTTGCCTTGGGGCCGGACCAGTAATCACGCAATTCCATAATGGTCTGCTCGCCTTGCCTGATGCAGATCTCAAACGGACGTTGCTGTATGACTTCGTGCACATAGCTGGCAAAGCCATCGGCAAAGTCATCATAGACATTGGTGGCGGCATACAGAGTGGGGAAACTGGTCTTTTGCAGGTCTTGATAAATCTCGGGGATCAGTTCACCCGGCAATTGTTCGCCCGTGTAGAAGCGCAAGTGTTTGCGTTGCGGAAAATCGTTGCGCAACAGGGGGATGACATCACCACTCATGGCGATTTGCCATGCCAGCGACAGGTAGCTGTATTCTTCTGTTGATTTGAAGCGTTTGGAACCTATCCACCAGTCTGGCAGGTATTCGCTGTTGGCATTGAGGACATGGCCAAATTCATGCAGCAATATAAACTGGATGGCATTTTTGCGGTTGTCGTTGTCCGGCGTTTCGATGATGACATCAATGCGGTACTGGTCCTGCGGCAGGAAGGGGGTGTATTCTTTCCAGGTGGCCCAGTCATTGGCTGCACGGTGCAAAAATGCATCAGTATCCATCAGGCAAACCACGCCCAGTTGCTGGCCATCCGGCGCCATGACCACATCGGTCAGTGCAGATGAACCCAGGCCACGGGCAAAATACACGCCCAGCAAGGGGCGGGCCAACAGTTTCAACAGGGATGGTGGCATTTCTGCCATGGCATTTTGCACATCAGCCAAAAAATCGGCGGCAAGCACCACTGCTTCAGGTGATGCTGCCAGGGCGGGATCAGATTGCTGCACCCCTTGCTGACTGCCTTGCTGGTTGATTTGCTGGCTGGCATTGACAGAGGCCACATAGGCCAGCACCTCGGCAGGTGCCACACCCAGTCTTTCAAGAACAGGACGGCCCAGTTGGGCGCGCCAAAAATCCGGGTCAGACGTTAAAATCACGCATCAACCCTCTCAGGCCTGGGCGTCGAGCAACAATCCAGTTTTGCCCCCCAGATCCTTGGCGATGGACAATGCCTGGGCAGACGGTATCTGCTGGATCACGGTATTGGTTTCACGGTCAACAATCTGCACAACCACTTTGCCTGAGCCACTGTCCAGATTTAAATTCACGCTATTGCTGGAATCGATAAAGCGATTGATTTTATCCACAGACTGCTTCAACTCGGCACTGCTGATGGCGGTGGCTTGCGTTGCATCTTTCGCAGGCGCGACATCACCAGCAGCCAAATCCTTACCTGAAGGCGCCAATTTTGGTGCACTTTTAACATCTTGCCGAGGCTCAACAGCAGAGATGCTTGTGCCCCCGCCTGTTATCTGACTGATATTCATATCATTCCCCGACTGTAATGTAAAAAATCAAAACGGATTACTGCGTTAACATCATTAACGGTAGCTGTGCTTAAAAGTTTAATTTTTTATTCAAAAAACGGGCTGACGGGATATTTACGCTGACAGGCGGTGGGGGTTATAGCAAATAATTGCCAGAAAAGCATTAGCTGACCGATGCCGCAGACCGCTCCAGCCTTCTCATCAATTATTTCAAAATAACAACATTGACAGAAATTAAGCGGGCCTATGACCCAAACACCTCAGCCACCGTCCTTACCATCAGGCGGCTATTGGCCGGGGTGGACAAGTTTTCCCATACCCAGTTGTGGTGTTCGATGACTTTTTCGGCCTTCATGTGGGGGCGGTCGCCTGTGGTATGGGCGTCGGACAGGGCAATGACATCAAAACCATGTGATACGGCAGAGCGTATGGTGGTATCTATGCACAATTCAGTCGCCAGGCCGCAGACCATGAGGGTGTGGGCACCGGTGATTTTCAGGTGCGTCAGCAAGCCGGTGTCGGCAAAGGAATCGCAGGCAGTTTTATCGACGAACACATCACCTGGTGTAAACGGCAATTCGGGGATGACTTCCCAGCCGTCAGAACCGACCATTGCGTCATCATTGGCATGACGGATATAAATGATTTGCCCGCCATGCTGGCGCGTGACTTCGGTCGCATGCTGGATGCGGGCGACCACTCCCTCTTTATCATAGCGCGGCGTGGTGCCATTCACCCATGCGTTCTGCATATCGATAATGAGTAAGGTATTCATTGTGCTGTTGCTTGCCTGTCCAAAGCTACATGATACCGCGTTGTTCAGCACGTGGTGCAGTGCAAGGTCCACGTGCAACATTTGTTCATCATCAGGCAGTACTATTTTCAGGCTGATAGTCAGGTCAACAGGTCTTGCACTGCCTGGCTGGCAAACAGGCTGATTAACTGGTCCGCCACTGCTCTCACCCTTACAGAGCGGCGCACATCATCATGCATGACCAGCCACAGTTTGCGCTGCACGGGGCAAGGCGGGTCTTGTATGCGTTGCAGCTCATTACTACCCAGACCTTTGGCCAGGTAATGCGGCAATACCGACACCCCCATGCCTGCGGCCACCACCTGACGCAAGACCAGTTGATCATTGCTGCGTAACAGCACCCTGGACGGGTCGGCACCCAGCAAATTTTCCAGCCACTGGTGATGGGGCGTGCCAGAGTTTCTTTCATAGGCGGCAAATTGCCAGTCGCTACGATCCAGTCCTTTCAAATAGCTTTTTTTGGCATACAGTCCATACTGGATAGTCGCAACAGCCTTGATCACCAGCCCCGCTGTTTGTGGGCGCGACATGCGCAGGGCAATATCGGCTTCACGCCGGCCCAGACTGACTTCGTGTTTTTCGGCAAACAGTTCCAGTTCCAGACCGGGCAAGGCGGCATGCAGGTTTTTGAGGTTGGGTGCCAGTACAAATGATGTCAGGGTGGGTGCAGCTGAAATCCGTACCACGCCTTCCATCTGTCCTTCGCTCAGGGCTTTTCGTTCGAACGAAAACCAGCGATCTTCCACTTCCCGCGCATGCTGCACCAGGTTTTGTCCTTCCACCGTCAATTGCCAGCCGCGCACCAGCCTATCAAACAGGCGCAGGCCTAATGCTGCCTCCAGGGCATCAATGCGCCGTGCCACCGTGGTGTGTTCCACTTGCAGGCGACGCGCAGCCCCGGTCAGCGTACCGCTATCGACCAGCGCCAGAAAAAACCGTAGATCGTCCCAATTCATGATCGTCCCAATTCATCATGGTGCAATTATGCACAGTCCAGGCGAATTTTTCAGTAATTTTATTTAAAGTGCTCTTTGTCTAAGCTATGTGCAACAACGCCCCTACTACATAGAAAGAGTAACGATGAAAGCCATACAGATACTAAGCCAGGGCGGTCCGGAAGTTTTACAACTGACCGACCTGCCCATGCCAACCCAAAAAGCCGGAGAAGTGCTGGTACGCGTCGCCATCGCCGGCATCAACTATGCCGATGTGTATCAGCGCAACGGGCAAAACCCTGCTGTCTTGCCTGCCATCCCTGGCGCCGAAGGCGCTGGCGTCGTGGTGGAAGGCAATCCAGACCTGCCTGCCGGTACCAGAGTGACCTGGCTATCACAGCCCGGCTCCTATGCTGAATACCTGAGCATCCCGGCCTGGAAGCTGGTAAGGCTACCGGATGACATCAGTAACCAGCAGGCGGCCGCCGTCATCATGCAGGGCGTCACCGTGCAATACCTGGCCGAAACCAGCTACCAGATCAAGGCGGGCGACACTGCGCTGGTGCATGCCGGGGCTGGTGGCGTGGGCCTGCTGCTGATACAGCTTTTGAAGCACAAGGGTGCCACCGTGCTGACCACCGTATCCACCGCTGCCAAGGAAGAACTGGCGCGCCAGGCCGGTGCCGATCATGTTATCCGCTATACCGAAACAGATTTTGTCGCGGCAGTGAGAGACCTCACGCAGCAGCAAGGCGTGCATGTGGTGTATGACTCGGTCGGGCTGACGACCTACCAGGGCAGCATGGCGGTGTTGCGCCCGCTGGGTTCGCTGGTGCTGTTTGGCCAATCCAGCGGCAATGTGCCACCAATTGACCCGATGACGCTATGCCGCAGTGGGTCCCTGTTCTTCACCCGCCCCACCCTCGCCCACCATGTGACCGACGCCGCCAGCCTGGCCGCCCGCAGCCAGCGCATACTGGGCTGGCTGCGCGAAGGTATTTTGCGCCCGCGCATAGGTGGCACTTATCAGCTGGCGCAGGCGGCCCAGGCCCATGCCGACCTCGAATCACGCAAGACCACCGGCAAATTGCTGCTGAATATAGCGACAGCCGACTAACTATCTGGAATGACCATGAACACATTACTACGCCCACTTAGCAGCCTCAGAAACCTGATACTGATCTGCATCACCAGCATCACCTGTATCACATTTGTCAGCCTGCCCGCCAGCGCCATGATGCAGCAGGATATAGATTTGAATGAACAGGCCCAAAAACGCCTGACCGGCACCTGGATGCTGACGGGTGCCCCAGAAATCCATGCCGATGGCAGTCGTGGCGAAACCTTTGGAGCCAATCCCCAGGGTTTGCTGATCATTGACGACACTGGTCGCTATTCGCTACAAATCTACAAGGCAGAAAGAAGCAAATTTGCCAACCCCGACAAGCGCAAGGGAACGGAGACAGAATTCCGTGCTGCATCGCTAGACACCAGCGCGCACTACGGCCGCTGCTTTATTGATGTGGAACGCAACGTCCTGATCTTCCGCATCGAACATGCGTCCTTCCCTAACTGGGATGGCAGCGAACAGGCCAGGCAGTTTGAACTGAAGGGCGACACCTTGAGTTACCGTGTACCGGCCGGTGCCAGTGGTAATGGCACAACGGCGATATCCATCTGGAAAAAGATACGCTAGCGGGACTGGCACAAAACCACCCTAGCCAGGTTGCAGCGTATCGCCATAGAGACACATCATCCATCCACCTGTCGGGGTTTGTGGCAAAGTCGGCTGCCTTGGATGGATAGACAATTAATGTACTTGACTTAATACCAACCCCATGCGATTGTCCATGCTCTAAAAAAATAAGTGCATGGGGAAAACACAAGCATGGATACCTTTCAAAATAATGACTTTTCAGCAAGTCATCAGCATCAGTCCAGCGGGACACTGCAACTTGAATTCAAGGGCAGTGGCAGCGAATACTTCCGTATCTGGATCGTCAACTTATTGCTGACCATCATCACACTGGGCATTTATTCTGCCTGGGCCAAAGTACGCCGCAACCGCTATCTGTATTCCAGCACCCAGTTAGGCGGCAGCAGTTTTGAATACCATGGCAATGCCATCGCCATCCTCAAGGGTCGTATCGTCGCCTTTGTTTTTATCGTTGGCTATCAGGTCGCCTTCAAATTTTCAATTGGCCTCGGCTTTGCCATGCTGGCAATGGTGATTGCCATCATGCCGTGGCTGGTCTGGAAAAGCCTGCAGTTCAAGCTGTATAACTCCAGCTACCGCGGCATACGCTTTGGTTTCCGTGGTACTGCCGGCCAGGCGTATTCCACCTTCTTGCTGTGGCCTTTCCTGACAGGTTTAAGCCTGTACTTGCTGGCACCGGTCTTTCACCAGCGTCTGAAGCAGTTCCAGCATAATGAAAGCCGTTTCGGTAGCACGCATTTTTCTTTTGATGCAGGCGTAGGCCAGTTCTATAAAGCGTATCTGCTGGGCATCGGTATCATGATCGTTGGCGTGGTCGTTATTTGTGTTGGTTTTGGCAGCACCGTCGCGGCCCTGGCTGCATTTGCAAGTAGCGGTGATGGCCATGGCAGACCAGGGGCCGTATTCGGCGCGGTATCATCCATGTTCCTGTTTGTGTTTGTACTGTATCTGTGGATGTTTGCCATTTACCCTATCTTTTTGACCTTGCTGCAAAACCTGATCTGGAACCATACCAAACTGGGTGAGCATCAATTCAAAAACAATATGGTGTGGAGCCGCATGAGCTTTATCGCCGTTACCAATATACTGGGCATCGTCTGTACACTGGGCCTGTTTATTCCGTTTGCCCAGATTCGTGCCTTGCGCTACCGTATTGAAAGCCTGGAGCTGGAAGTCAACGGTAGCCTGGACAACTTCATCGCTGAAACACAGGAACAAGTCAACGCAGCCGGCGAAGGCATGGCCGATTTACTGGATTTTGATTTATCTCTATGAACACAGTTGCCGCCATCTATTTTGATGGCAAAACCTCGCGCCTGTACCGGGTGGAATTTTCAGTAATAGGCGACACCGCTTATGTGCGCGAGATCACGAATGACCTGCACGAAGGCATGACCCGCAGTTGCCCGTTGACGGAACTGCGGGTCTCAGAACGTACCCGTCACGCGCCACGTAAAGTCACCTTCAGCGATGGTGCCTATCTGGAAATCACTGACCACGCCACCTTCAATGCCATGCTCGGCAACACCGGCTACCAGGATTCCACCGTGGTGCAACTCCAGCAAAGCTGGACCGGTACATTGCTGGCGCTGGCAGGCACGGTTATCGTACTGACGCTGGGTTATATGTATGGCTTGCCTGCCGCATCGCGTGTGGTGGCATTTGCCACACCGGTATCTGTAGAACGCAAGCTCGGTGATGGCATGCTGGATTTTCTGGACAAGCATATCTTCAAACCCTCGGTTCTGCCCGCCGCCAGGCAGGAAGAACTGAGCGCACGCTTCCAGCGACTGCGCCCACCACGTGGTGACAGCCCCACGTATCACTTGGTATTTCGCAAAAGCACCATAGGCCCGAATGCCTTTGCCCTGCCATCAGGCGACATCATCATCACCGATGAAATCATTGCGCTGATGAAAGACGATGAAGCCATCATGGGTGTGCTGGCACATGAACTGGGCCATCTGCATGAACGTCACCTGACGCGCCGCATCATACAAAGCTCGGCAGTGGGTGCTACGGCAACCCTGCTGTTTGGTGATGTGTCAGCGGTAGTGGCGAATATACCGACGCTGATGCTGGACCTGAAATATTCACGCGACGCTGAAACCGAAGCCGATGACTATGCCATGAAAATGCTGGACGCCAACGGCATTGCCCGTGAACACCTGGCCGTCGCCTTTGAAAAACTGGATGCCCTGGCACCCGGCATATCACCCTACCTGTCCAGCCACCCCGCCGGCAGCGACCGCGTCATGCGCATACGTGGCTATGACAGAGGCAGGGGCAGCGACAAAACCGAGCCTTAAAGACAGAGTCTAAAGATAGAATTTTTATTACGATGGCCCGGTCTTCAGCGCGGCAACATCGCCGGCCTTTGCCGGCTTTTGTGCCTGCAAACGCTGCTCCAGCAATTTCAGACGTGCACGTATCTGTTCACCAACGGCAATTTGCGGGTTGGAATACCCATCTGATTTGCCAGCCACTTCTTCACGTTGTTTAATGATGGGGCGCGCTGCTGCGTGGGCGGCTTCAAATGACAGGGTTTGCTTGCGCAACTGTTCGTCATACATGGCGCGCCCAAAAAAGGTCAGGTCGGATTTACTGCCGCAGCCATATGAAGTATGGTCAGCATCCGATGCCGTCATCACCAGGGTATTTGCATCCGACAAAGGTGCCACCCAGTTACCCGCATAACAGGCAGAAATCGAAATGACGCGGTATTTGACACCGGCATCATCGAGCCATTGTTTCAAATCTGCCGGGGTCACGGGTTTGATGGTCAATGGCCACATGCCGGCTGACAGTTCGCCATCACTGGCACCATGCGAAGACAGGTGCATGAACAGAATATCCTCATTCACATCCATGCGCGTGGCGATATGCGCAATGGCTCTTTGCAGATTCAGCGGTGTGGCCCAGGGCAGCGATGTCATCGTGCCTGGGTTATTCGCAAGTTGCAGGCTACGCCCCTGTGCATCAAAACGCTGCGCCATCACCTGTGACACCATGCTGGTTTCATTCAGGAAGACATTTTCTTCACCGTAAGGGGCAAAGGTAAGGCTGTATAAATCGACGGTGCCGGGTCGTTGCGGCTGTATTTCAGCCAGTTTGCGGGCCAGCAAGGCAGCCTGTTGTTCAAATACTTCCTGCGTGATTTCCGGCGATTTGTCGGCTGCATCCTCGTTGGATTTGGCTGGCTGACGTGGGTACCAGAAATTCATGGAACGGGTACCTGCATCCAGCCCAAGTGCCGTCAGCATAACGACAACCACCACAAGCATGCCCGGTTTGCGACGATCGCCTGCGCGCCACAAGAACAACAGTTGTATAAACAAAGCCAGAGCTGACGGTGCCAGATATACCAGCCACCGCATGCGCAGGCTGAAGCCAGACAGGTCATACCAGCCTGCACGCACCAACAGCGCAGAGACAGACATCAGCACCACATTCAACACCAGATCCTGGGCCAGTGCCAGCGTGAATAAATGACTGGCATCCGGTGCAATGGAAGTGGATATCTGGCGCGAATGCGCTTGCTGCCCATCCAGACGGACTGGCCGCAAGCGATAACAGACCCATGCAAGCGCAGCAAAATAAAACCAGCCAGACGCAAATACCTGCCAGTAAAACTGTGCTGGGCCGATAATCATCACGCGCTGCAAGGCAATATGTGTCAGCAGGTACAAAAACATCAAACCGGCGATCAGGCCAGGCGAAGCAGGCATACCATCCCAGCGCGGCGCACGGCATACGCTGACGCGCAAGGCTTCTGTCAGCAGACGCTGCATGGAAGACGCATTCGCGCCCTCGCCTCCTGCATTCAGGCCGGGTTGATCGTCTTGATTGCCCAATTGATCATCATTACTGGCACTCACGGGTAAAAATTCTGACATTCACTATCCTGTTGGATAAAGCCGATTGAAGAATGAAGTACTTAAATGCGCTAGGCAAATACCGGCTCGACTTCCAGCACCACACCAAACTTTGCCAATACATCGGCCTGCACCGCGCTGGCCAGCGCACGCACATCTGCACCGGTGGCACCACCACGGTTGACCAATACCAGCGCCTGTTTTTCATATACACCAGCACGGCCCAGTTGTTTGCCCTTCCAGCCACACTGATCGATCAGCCAGCCGGCAGCTAGCTTGTAGTCGCCCGTGCTTTGCAAATGACTGACCAATTTGGGATACACCTCCAGCAGGCTGTCGCGTTTTGCACCAGTTACCACCGGGTTTTTGAAAAAACTACCGGCATTGCCTAACTGTGCCGGGTCTGGCAATTTGGCCTGACGTATGGCGATAATGGCATTGCTGACATCGGCAGGTGAAGGATCAGTGGTGCCGCGCTGGCTTAAATACTGTTCCACGTCTGCATATGCCAGCCTGGGCTGCCAGGGCTTGGGCAAGGCAAAACGCACCGCCAGGATGACCATGCGGTTTTGGTAATCGTGCTTGAAAATACTGTCGCGATACGCAAAACGACAGGCTGCCTTGTCCAGTTGCACCGTCTCGCCAGTTACAAAATCAAAAGCTGTCAGGCTATCGAAGACATCCTGCATTTCCAGCCCATAGGCGCCGATATTCTGTATCGGTGCCGCGCCAACGGTGCCGGGGATGAGCGACAGGTTTTCCAGCCCGGCCAGCCCCTGTTGCAAGGTCCACAAGACAAATTCATGCCAGTTTTCACCGGCAGCGGCCTCCACCAACACACGCTGGTCATTGTCATCAACAATCCGCCGCCCTTTCAGGCACATTTGCAAGACCAGGGCATCCACCTGGTCGGACAGCACCAGATTGCTGCCCCCGCCCAGTATCAGGCGCGGCATGGCACTTAACATAGGGTCATCCAACACGGCACGCAATTGCGCCGGGCTTTCCACCTGCAAAAACTGGCGGGCACGGGCGGCGATACCAAAAGTATTCAGGTTTTGCAGAGGATAATCTGTCTGGAGTGTAGATAAATTCGTCATATGGCCGAAATTATAGCCTTAGCGCTGTTTAGCATGCTGGCATTTGCTAAAATGATGCAAGCTACAGGACTGACTCGACATTGCCCCAAAGCGTGGTAGCGCCTGACAGTACATTCGTACTTTCTTCGTCACCAGGTTTTGTTGGACAATCCGGGATAAGTCATCAACTCACAATTTAGCAAGGAAGCAAAATGCCCTCATTTGATACCGTATCCGAAGCCAACATGGTGGATGTCAAGAATGCCATTGACCAGACCAACAAAGTCGTCACCAACCGCTTTGACCTCAAAGGCAGCAGCGCCAAGGTAGAGCAAAAAGACCGTGAACTGACCATTTATGGCGATTCCGAATTCCATCTCGACCAGGTTCGTACCGAATTGACCATGACCCTGGCCAAACGCAATGTCGACGTGCGCTTCCTGGATCTGGGCAAGATCGAAAAAATTGGCGGCGACAAAGTCAAGCAAGGCATCAAGGTCAAAAACGGCATAGAAACCGAAGATGCCAAGAAAATTGTCAAAGCCATCAAGGACAGTAAGCTCAAAGTGCAGGCCAGCATACAGGGTGATTCCGTACGTGTCACGGGTGCCAAGCGCGATGATCTGCAAGGTGCCATGGCCATGCTGCGCAAAGAAATCAAGGATCTGCCGCTGGAATTCAACAACTTCAGGGATTAAGCCACCATGCGCCTGACACATGTACCAAGTTTTCCGGGTCGCAAGGGCCTGCTGACCATCGCCACAATGTTCGCCATGCTGACTACGGCAAGCAGCAGCCTGGCGACCGATATCGGCGTGGTTGGCCTGTTTCCCGGAAAAGCCATTCTGGTCGTGGATGGCGCAGCCCCCAAAACCTACTCCGTTGGTGCCACCATCAATGGCGACAGCAAACTGGTCGAAGCGGACCGCGAATCAGCCACCGTCATCGTCAATGGCAAACGCCAGGTACTGATCATCGGACAGGCAGTCCACCATTCTGCTGCCAGTTCCGGTAATTCCGTCATCCTGAAAGCTGGTGACCGTGGCCATTTCATGGCGCCTGCCGTCATCAACGGCGTCAGCGTCAGCATGCTGGTCGACACCGGTGCCAGCCTGATCGCCCTGCCCGCCAGCGAAGCCATCAAAATGGGTCTGAAGTATAAAGAAGGCCGCCCCGGCCGCGCCAACACCGCCGGCGGCCTGGTGGACACCTACCTGGTCAAGATCGACACCATCAAGATCGGCGACGTTGAATTACACCAGGTCGATGCCTCCGTCATCGAAAAAGGCCTGACCATCCCCCTGCTGGGCATGTCCTTCCTCAACCGCATGGAAATGCGCCGCGAAGGGGATCAGATGACGTTGACTAAGCGGTTTTGAGCAATCTCAGGTCAACACTAAAAGGCTTACGATCACGTAATGTCACGTAATGTCACGTAATGCGGTGACTAGGTGAATGCGTGTTATCTACCATTCACCTGTCGCTAACTTGTCAGCACACTCCTGCCAACTGGCTATTCCTGCCATGCCATAAAGCATAGACGCATCACGGTATAATTTTCGCGCCGGGATCTCGCTACCTACGCTCCTCTCAATCTCAGCTAGTCCAAAGAGTGCGTTGGCTTCGCCCAAAAGATTACCAATTTGCCTTTGCAAGCTGCGCGCATCGCTGAAATGCTTGCGTGCTTCATCTGGCCGGTTAAGCACTCGCTCAACCTCACCAAGTCCATCAAGTGCATTGGCCTCCCCCATTACATTACAGATTTGTTTATGCAAGCCGCGCGCATCGCTGAAATACCTACGTGCATCTTCTGGACGATTGAGCGCTTGTTCAACCCTACCAAGCCCTTGTAGCGCGTTGGCTTCTCCCAAGACATTACCGATCTGTTTATGCAAGTTGTGCGCATCGCCTAAATGCTTGCGTGCTTCTTCTAAACGATTGAGCAAGCGCTCGACTTCACCAAGTCCTTGCAACGCATTGGCCTCTCCTATGACATTGCCGATTTGTCTATGTAAGCTGCGTGCATCACTGAAATGCTTGCGTGCTTCCTCTAAACGATTGAGCGCACGTTCGACTTCACCAAGTCCATTAAGCGCATTGGCCTCTCCCAAGACATTGCCGATTTGTCTATGCAAGCTGCACGCATCGCTGAAATGCTTACGCGCTTCTTCCTGCCGATTGAGCGCACGTTCGACTTCACCAAGTCCATCAAGTGCATTGGCCTCCCCCATGACATTACCTACTTGTCTGTGCAAACTGCGCGCATCGCTCAGATATTTGCGAGCTTCTTCTGGCCGATTAAGCGAACACTCGACCCGACCAAGCCCCTCGAGTGTATTAGCCTCTCCTGCAGCATTACCGATTTGTTTATGCAAGCTACGCGCGTCGCTGAAATGTTTGCGTGCTTCTTCTGGACGATTGAGTATACGTTCGACATGACCAAGCCCATGCAAAGCATTTGCCTCCCCCATGACATTACCGATTTGTTTATACATGCTGTACGCAACACTGAAATACTTGCGTGCTTCCTCCGACCGATTGAGCGCTCGCTCAACGTCACCCAATCCCAGCAGCGAATTGGCCTCTCCCGCGACACTACCGATTTTTTTGTACAAGATGCATGCATCGCTGAAATGCTTGTGTGCTTCTTCTGGACGATTAATCGCTTGCTCGACGTGACCAAGCCCTTGCAACGCGTTGGCTTCCCCCATAACGTTCCCGATTTGCTTATGCAAGCTGCGCGCATCACTGAAATGTTTGCGCGCATCTTCGGTTTTATTGAGCGCACGCTCTACCTCACCAAGTCCGTCCAGTGCATTGGCCTCCCCCTGAACATTCCCGATTTGCTCATGTAAGCTGCGAGCATTACTGAAATACTTACGTGCTTCCTCTAGTCGATTCAGCGTGCGTTCGACTTCACCAAGTCCATCAAGTGCATTGGCCTCTCCCAAGACATTATCGACTTGCCTATGCAAGCTGCGTGCATCACTGTAATGTCTGCGAGCTTCTTCTGGACGATCAAGAGCACGTTTTACTTCACCAAGGCCGTTAAGTGCATTAGCTTCCCCTAAAACGTTGCCGATTTGTTTATGTAAGCTGCGTGCATCATTGAATTTCATATTTGCGTCTTCGTAACGACTTAATTTACAAGCTGCTATACCAGCATCTTGTAAATCATTGGCACGCTCAAAAATGCTTTCGAATTCTTCCTCCGTTTTATTCTGAGTTAGAACAAGATGTGAAGCAACATTTTTTGTATGATTCAATAACACATACTCATTCAGTATTTTTTTTGCCGCAAGATATACTTGTGTATCTACTTCAAGCGGTTTGGCAATAGACATATGGTCGACGTCCAACCCGACCGGATGGTCACCCACGCCAGCCCGTGCAGAAGTGGGATTAACGATGGGCAGAATACCTCCCATAGGTCTAGTTTCATAGTAGGTAGCAGTTTTGATGTTTAACTGGGGCGCATGCTCAATATACCAATCAAATAAATCACTCAAATGTTCGCAATGCTCGCGTAGGTCTTCAACGCTGGCAGAGTTACCCAAGACTATTCGCCAATGATCAATTCTGGATGCCAGCTCCGCACCTGCATGAGGCGTTGCCAGAAACAGCACAGCGCGGACTTGCTCGATCAACATTTTGTGTTCTTTGTTATTCACTGCGTCATGGGCCTTACGCAGTATTTGCTTTACCAGCAATCCGCCCAGACTGTGGCCGATAAAAAATATTGGCTTCTGACCTATATTTTTCTGGACCAATAAGTCAAGCACCTGGCCACCACGGGCGGGCAGCTTCATACTGTAGCCAGCATCACGATACTTTTCTGAAAACCACCCGAAAATGCGTGCCCACTTTATCGGGCTAGCTGCATATCCCAGCGACCAGACACCTACTTGTGAAAACTCTTTTCCTAGCCAGTGAGGCCACGAGGTTTCATCTGTTTCTCCATGGCGCCATGTGCAAAAAGCATCACCACCTAGACCATGCACAAAAATTACATCTGCAAGCCTGTCAGCATTTCCTGTACCAGATATGGGATGAAGTTTAGTCATTTGCAATATTCCCTGATGTCAATGATGCCGTTTTACACAATAGTTTATAGGTGCTGATTGCCACGAAGAATGCATATTGGAAGCTAGTTGCAGTTTGCGATGCAAAAGAAAATTAGCCGATGATTATTCACTATTAAACTTCTTGTTAAATATCTCACATTTAACAAAATTGCACTAGCCTATTTTCATGTGATTGTTCTGAGCCGCACACATCATTCTCAGCTTGAACAACTGGCTAACGGTACAAAGGGGGAAATTGATGAGGCTGTTGCGTAGCCAAAAAGAAGCAGCCACCATGCCATAAAATAAGGTAATTGCCATGGCAACGGGCAGCCCTGAGATTTTGGTCAGTACTGATGTCCGCGCAAGGTGCGCTGTGTGTGGCCTACAGGCAGCCCGGTCAAAGGACCGCTGCCGACCAGGCTTGAGGTCGTGCTGATGCTGTTGAAACGACGGTATCAAATCCATAGGTGATTTGCCAGGTAGCCCAGCTCATGTCATTGCCGGTACATTCTGCATCCTTGAATGCCAGTGTACGTGTGGTGGTGATGAGGTTGGCACCAACGGCAAGCTGGCTTGCAATACCGGTCGGGCGTGAATTGAACAAGAATCACCGGGCAGCCATTGATATTGCCACCAGCACGCAATTATATGAAGCATGCAAAATCATGCCGCTTAGAATGCCATTGCGCAAGCGCAGGTAACCAACAGCCAATCCCGCAAAAAATTGTGGGGCAACGATCACAACCATCAGCAAACCTGGTGTTCCAGATACGGTGTAATTCGACATATGCACAAACCCAAAGCACAGGCTATAGAACCAGAATATCCAGGGAAAACGAAGCAAGTAGCTACGGGCACGCGCAAATTTAAGTGCAGTTTTCGCTTCAGCGTCTGCACGTTTTCTTACAAAAAAATCGATGATGGCAATCGCGCATATGACTATCGCCAGAACCAGGGCTGATTTGGGCGCCAATAATGCCAGCGCAAGCAACGGTGGGCAAACGAACAAGCTGTATTTTGCCTTGCGCAATCCGGCACGAAAAATCAATTCTTCTATAACGGGGGCAAATAAAATC
The DNA here is from genome assembly GCF_049340205.1 of Undibacterium sp. Ji49W. NCBI lineage: Bacteria > Pseudomonadati > Pseudomonadota > Betaproteobacteria > Burkholderiales > Oxalobacteraceae > Undibacterium > Undibacterium sp. Ji49W. The sequence continues at coordinate 184,345 of NZ_JBMPOW010000012.1, forward strand.
ACTATAAGCAACTCACGGGTTGGCAGATATTTCACTTTCATATCCATCTTTGATTCCGCACCGGCCCATTCCATGAGAAATTCGGTACTCAACACAGAGATAAAAATACCGAAAAGAAGTGTCAGCGCCAACAAAAATAGCAAACGTGCGCCAATTGCTGTCAGGCTTTCCGTATTGGGCTTACGTCTTTGTGGATGAACGAGAAACCGTTTGAAATCGCCGCCTTCGCGCTTTACATACTCAAAAAATTTCATCGGGTTAAATCGGTTGTAGGTTAAAAATTGTGACTGCAATGCGTCCAGGACACTTAGCATGAGTGCGATTACCTTACCTGATATGCCATAGTTTCAATGCAAGAATCATCAAGGCGATGAACAGATCAACCGGCATGACGCATCAGTTTGCAACACGTGACGGTGATTAGCTAGCAAAGTTGCGCTATTTAGCGGAAAAAAGTTGCGGCACCTTCTGCTCCCTAAATGCATCGACAACAAAATCGACAAAGGCACGCGTCTTCGCCGGCAACAGTTTCTGACTGGTGAAATACAAGGAAATCGCCCCGACATCGCCATACCAATTTGGCAGTAATCGTACCAGCGCGCCAGTTTCCAGATGGGGAGCAGCGTTCGGAACTGGTATCAGGCCAACGCCAAGACCCAGCAGCACGGCACGACTGAGGGCATCGGGATCGTTGACCAGCATGATTGGCTGCTGTTTTGCAGCAATTTCGACGCCGGCGCTATTACGCATGATCTGTGTCCGCATACGACCAGTCAATGGAGAACGTATCACCACATTGGGCAACCCGGCAAGTTCAGATGGATCTTTCGGACGACGCTTGCCCTGTAATAGCGCCGGAGATACCACCGCAATCAAATGTATTTGCGCCAGTTCGCGCGCCACCATACCCGGCTGCAGCTCAAAACCAGCACCTATCGCCGCATCAAAGCCGCCTGCGATCAGGTCCATTGGGCGGCTATCGAAAACCCAATCAGGGGTCACGCCCGGATATCGCTTGAGAAACGCGGGCATAAGAGGTAACAGATAATCCATGCCAAATCCCGGTGCAGCACTCAGCTTCAATACGCCGGCCGGTTGCCCGGCATTGACCTTGATGTCAGCAATTGCTCCCTGGATGCTGTCGAGACCAGTCTGCACTGATAGCTGAAAACGTTCACCCGCCTCGGTGAGCGTCAGGCCACGCGTATTGCGCAGGAAGAGCCGCACGCCAAGATTGCGTTCCAGAAGCGCAACGTTCCGGCTCACCGCTGCTGGCGTCAGACCCAGCCAACGCGCTGCAGCAGAGAAGCTACCGCACTCTGCACTGCGGACAAAGGACTCCAGATTGGCGAGCGTTTCCACGATTTTACTTTCAAGTGATGATTGAAACTGATTATAGCCGATTGCTACTAACGCTATAAACCATCGGGGATTAAAATTCAACTCGTCACACAATTTATTCACTTAACTCTAAAGGAAATATCATGACTATCGGCATCATTGGCTCGGGCGCCCTCGGCTCCAACTTCGCTCGCATTCTCGCAAAACAAGGGATCCCGGCCACCATATCGAATAGCCGTGGACCGGCCTCGCTGACTGATCTGGTCAAAGAACTAGGGCCGTCCATCAAGGCGGGCACAGTAGAAGAGGCAGCAAGCGCAGACATGGTGCTGGTTGCGGTTCGCTGGGTCGATGCAGAGAAAGTGCTGGGCAGCCTGCCAGCATGGAATGGTCGCATCGTGATCGATGGCACGAACCCGGTGGAATTCTTCGATCCTGCCACATCGCCAGATGCGAATGATCCAAGCAATCCGCTCGCAGCTTATGGAATCAAGGCGGTCAATCTTGGTGGCAAGCATTCGAGTCAAATCATCCAGCAATTGGTTCCTGGTGCACGCATCGTCAAGGCATTCAACCACAATGACGTCAATGTGCTGAAGGAGCCTCAGGTAGCGGGTGGTAAGCGCGTATTGTTCTATTCGGGTGACGACGCTGGCGCAAAGGCAGCGGTGTGCGGGGTGATGGAAGCCGCCGGTTTCTTCCCCGTTGATCTTGGCGCGCTTGATGTCGGTGGGCCGCTCGCTTCATTGCCCTTCGGCCCGTTGTCGACACGCAACTTCATCAGTATCTAATCTAGATCGTACGCTCACGCGGCAGACGCGGTCAGTCACTGCCGGTGAGCGTAGCGGTGCTTATGAGGTAAGCGCTTGGTCACAGCAATCTCAGAACCTGTTTACGATCTTAAGCGCTTGCGAAACCGGAGTCCATGCGGGGCTCATGTTCTACTCAAAATGCTGATGTACCAGATCCAGCCACAACAACACAAATACATCTCAGATATTACTTGTGCTGTCATGACCGGAGCAAACTACCACATAACGAAATTAAATAATTTCAATACGCCTGCTTCAAACGCCTTTGCTTGACCGCTTCGGCCAGACCTTCCAGTACCTGGATGCTGGAATCCCAGTCTATGCAGCCGTCGGTGACGGATTGGCCGTAGACCAGTTCTTTGCCTTGCACCAGGTCCTGGCGACCGGCGACGAGGTGGGATTCGATCATGACGCCGACAATGCGGGTATCGCCTTCGGCGATTTGTTTGGCGATGTCGGCGCAGACAGGTATCTGGTTGGCCGGGTTCTTGGAACTATTGGCATGCGATGCATCGATCATCAGGCGGGATGCCAGGCCGCTGTTGGCGATGTCTTTGCAGGCAGCGTCGACACTGGCTGCATCGTAGTTAGGCGTTTTACCACCGCGCAGGATGATGTGGCAGTCTTCATTTCCATTGGTGGATACGATGGCTGAATGACCGCCCTTGGTGACGGATAAAAAATGATGCGGCTGTGACGAAGCCTTGATGGCGTCAACGGCGATTTTAACATTACCATCGGTACCGTTTTTAAAGCCGACCGGGCACGACAAACCAGATGCCAGTTCCCTGTGTACCTGTGATTCAGTCGTGCGGGCACCGATTGCGCCCCAGCTGATCAGGTCGGCGATGTATTGCGGACTGATGACGTCGAGGTATTCAGTACCGGCCGGCAGGCCCAGTTCATTGATGTTGAGCAGCAGTTCACGGGCGATACGCAGGCCGTCGTTGATGCGAAAGCTGTTGTCGAGGTAGGGATCATTGATCAGACCTTTCCAGCCGACGGTGGTGCGTGGTTTTTCAAAATACACGCGCATGATGATTTCCAGTTCACCGGCAAAACGGCCACGTTCTGCGGCCAGTCTATGGGCATATTCCATCGCTGCCTTGGTGTCGTGGATGGAACAAGGGCCGATGACGACCATCAGTCTGTCATCCTGTCCGTGCAAGATGCGATGCAAGGCAGTGCGGGCATTGGCTGCGGTTTCCGAAGCTTTTTCGGAACAGGCAAATTCACGGATCAAATGCGATGGTGGAACCAGTTCCTTCATCTCGCGTATACGTAAATCGTCGGTGCGCTGCATGTTAACTCCTGTCAGATACTAAAAATTAAAATAGAAAATTAAAATAAGAAAATTTGAAAACTGTTAAAGATCTGAAATCTCACCACAGAGGCACGGAGACACAGAGGTAGCACAGAGAAAAACTCAAGAGAGTTTCCATTTCATCACACTCATCGGCCCTTCTCTTGCCCTTCTCTTGCCTTTCTCTGTGTCTCCGTATCTCTGTGTTGAGAGGTCTTGCTTCATGTATTGCGTTTGTTCAATAAAAATTCAGGCAAAAAAAAACCGCCTGATCGGGCGGTTTTTTAGAATTCTGGTTTAGCGCTTTTTCTTCGAGTGCTTACCGTCTTCCCACCGCCGTTGGCCTGGAATAGCTAAAGTAAAAGAAGAAAAAGAAAACAACGTGTTTCATATCAATGATTGATTAAATAATTGTTTTTGCCTTGTTTTGCCCTTTGGTAAGGGCTATCCAAATCAATAGTGCATCAAAATCAGGCAATTTGCAAGGACGTTGCCGTTATTTACTTATGCATTTTTCTCATTTCTTCCACAACGGTGGCGGTTCGGGCGGGATATCGCCCCCTTGTACAGGGTAGGCACCGGGTACCGGGGCTTTTCTCTGGACGGCGGCAATCTGCGGGCTATTGCGGTTCATCCAGTTACGTAATTCATTCAGATTGGCGGCGATATCGGCACGGTTGGGGCTGAGGCGATTGGCTCTTTCCAGCAAGTTCAGGGCTTTTTCGCTATCGCCCTGGGCTGCCAGTGCCACCGCCTGGTTGTTCAGGGCAGAAGCGTCAAAGGGATTAACCTTGGCGGCTTCGGCAAATTTCTTGCTGGCGTCACTGGTATTACCTTCTGCCAGGAACCTGCGACCTTCTGCGTTCGGGTCTTGCGCCAGTGCAGCGGCAGACCAGACCAGCAAACCGGCACCCAGCATGGATGCCAGTCTTGATGGCGAGGGAAATAAGGAGGTGGTGGCTTTCACGATTTAATTTCCGGAATAATAAGGTTTAGGAGTAACCGGCGGGAAGGCAACCGGGGACTTTCTGGTCTCGAAACTATAGCGCAGGTACACCGCCGCCGCTGCATCGTTGAAGTCTCCCGAGTTGTCTGCCGTTAACCGGCCACCCAGGAACAGGTGCGGGCTCAGCTGGTATTCTGCCGCGCCATTGATCTTGAAGGCGAAGGCTGACCGGGTTTGCCCAGGATAGGTCGTCGGGATGTTGATGGTGGGGTTGGCTGCCGCAAATTGTTCCAGCTCTGCCTGGTCTGACGGCGAGTTGGGGTAGTACGGGGCTTCCAGTTCTCTGAAGTGTTGCAGACCCAGTGTGGTGCCCAGCTGGTACGCCAGCTTGCCTTTGCGTCCTGCTATTTCAAACGGTACCCCTACCGAAACGTAGGATTTGGGGCTGAAGTAGCCGCCGTGTCCATAGGTGAAGTAGCGCAGG